>NZ_JBHWIO010000110.1:12816-29157 GCF_042732075.1 Kitasatospora sp. NPDC059812 | reverse complement strand
TGGGGTGCGTGCATCGCAAGGCGGAGGAGGGAGTCCATGCGGTGGGGGCACCTCCCGGCCGAAGGCTGGGGGCCATCGGCGACCGACGACAACGCGGCGAGGTGCGTTTGTGCCCTGGGGGTACCTCCCGGCCGAAGGCTGGGGGAGCGTCGCCACGCAGGCGGGAGTTCGAAGACGGGCCCCAGATCCCACTGCCGACGCGCACGCCACACGCGTAGACTCCCCCCCGTGGCCAAAGTGACGCGCGACGATGTAGCCCGGCTGGCTGGTACCTCGACCGCGGTCGTCAGCTACGTCATCAACAACGGGCCGCGCCCGGTCGCGCCCGCGACCCGGGAGAAGGTCCTCGCCGCGATCGAGCAGCTCGGCTACCGGCCGAACAGCGTCGCCCAGGCGATGGCCTCCCGCCGGACCAACCTGATCGGCATGGTCGTCCCGGACGCCCGCCAGCCCTTCTTCGCCGAGATGGCGCACGCCGTGGAACGGGCCGCCTCCGAGCGCGGCAAGCTCGTGCTGATCGGCAACTCCGACTACGTGGACGACCGCGAGGTGCACTACGTCCGGGCCTTCCTCGGCATGCGCGTCTCCGGCCTGATCCTGGTCAGCCAGGGCCCCTCGCAGCGCGCCGCCGAGGAGTTCGCCGCGATGGAGGGCGCCAAGGTCGTGCTGCTGCACCGCCGCCCGGAGGCGATCGACGACGTCGCGGTGGTCACCGACGATGTGGGCGGCGCCGAGGCCGTCGTCCGCCACCTGCTGGAGGTGCACGGGCACCCGTACGTGGCCTGCTTCGGCGGCCCGGTCGAGTCCCCCGCCCCCGGCGACCCGGTCATCGACCACGTCGAGGGCTGGCAGCGCGCCATGGACGCGCACGGCCTGCCCACCGAGCCCCACCTGATCGACGCGCCCTTCCACCGCTACGGCGCGTACGAGGTCGCGCTCGGGGTGCTGCGCTCGCCGGACCGGCCGCGGGCGATCTTCTGCTCCACCGACGACCAGGCGATCGGTGTGCTGCGGGCCGCCCGCGAGGTCGGTCTGAAGGTCCCGGAGGACCTCGCGGTGGCCGGCTTCGACGACGTCCCCGAGGCCGCACTCGCCGACCCGCCGCTGACCACCGTCGCCTCCGACCGCGACGCGATGGCCCGGGCCGCCGTGGACCTGGTGCTCGACGACTCGCTGATGGTGCCCGGATCGGACACCGAGCGGGTCCGCAAGTTCCCGTCCCGCCTGGTGATCCGCCGTTCCTGCGGCTGTGGCGGCGCCGCGGCGGTCCCGACCGGGGAAGCGGAGTAGCGCACTCCGCTCCACCCGCCACCGCACACCGCCTGACCAGGCTTTATGAGAACCCAACGGGCTTCTCGGACCCTTCTGAGCCGGTTCTCATGCCATCCTCATCCACCAGGCGGACGTTGGTCGGCATGAGCGAACAGCAGCAGCACCACGACGAGCAGTACGGCCCGTACGAGCCCCGCGTGGTCGAGGGCACCGTCCTCGGCAGCAGCGCCGCCACGACCGCCTACGGGTACCACGAGGACCACTCGGCAGGCGGCTTCGACTCCCCGACCCCGCCCCCGCCCATGCCCCCCGAGCCGCCCACCGCCGGCCAGCCCGGCGGCCACGGCGGCCACGGCAACCGCGCCCGGCGCGGCCTGCTGCGCGGACGGCTCGCCCTGGTCACCGCCGTCGCCGCGGTCGCCGCCGTCATCGGCGGCGTCACCGGCGGGTTCGTCGCCGCCGAGCAGCACGGCTCCGCCGCCCGCACCAGCACCGTCGCCAGCCCCGTCTCCGCCCGCTCCGACGGCGGCGCCGACGTGCCGGCCATCGCCGCCGCCGTCTCGCCGAGCGTCGTCCAGATCACCGTCAAGAACGGCAACGGCACCGCCACCGGCACCGGCGTCATCCTCGACACCAGCGGACGGATCCTCACCAACTACCACGTGATCGACACCGCCGCCGACGGCGGCCAGATCACCGTCGCCTTCAAGGACGGCTCCACCGCCCCGGCCACCGTCACCGGCACCGACAAGTCCCTCGACGTCGCCGTGATCACCGCGAGCGGCGGCAAGAACCTCACCCCCGCCACCCTCGGCGACTCCTCCGGCGTGGCCGTCGGCGACCCCGTCGTCGCCATCGGCAACCCGGACGGCCTCACCGGCACCGTCACCTCCGGCATCATCAGCGCCGAGAACCGCGACGTCACCGTCCAGCTCGACGAGGGCACCACCAGCAGCAACGGCGGCTTCGGCTTCCCCAGCCTGCCCGGCCTGCCCAACCTGCCCGGCACGCGCGGCAACCTCCCGCAGCAGAACAGCGGCAGCACCACCACCTACAAGGCCTTCCAGACCGACGCCGCCCTCAACCCCGGCAACTCCGGCGGCCCGCTCATCAACGCCAACGGCCAGGTCATCGGCATCAACTCGGCGATGTACGCCCCCAGCGGCGCCAGCTCCACCGCCGGCGGCGGCGGCAGCAGCGCCGGCAGCGTCGGCCTCGGCTTCGCCATCCCGATCAACGACATCAAGCAGGTTCTGCCGAAACTGGAGGCCGGCCAGAACCTGTAAGACGGACAATTACCCCCGGTACCCCCAGCAGGCCCTCCACCCGACGAGAAAGGGCAGCAGCCCATGACCCCGTCCGCCGACGACCGCACCGCCGCCGAGGCCGGCCACCCCTCCGCCCGGCTCCTCGTGGTCGACGACGAACCCGCCCTCCGGGACGCCCTGGAGAGCAGCCTCGCCTTCGAGGGCTACGAGGTCGCCACCGCCACCGACGGCTACGAGGCCCTGGAGTCCGTCGAACGCGACCGGCCCGACCTCGTCCTGCTGGACATCATGATGCCCCGGATGGACGGCCTCACCGCCGTCCGCCGGATGCGCTCCCGCGGCGACACCGTCCCCGTCCTGATGCTCACCGCCCGCGACGCCGTCGGCGACCGCGTCACCGGCCTGGACGTCGGCGCCGACGACTACCTCGCCAAGCCCTTCGAACTCGACGAACTGCTCGCCCGCGTCCGCGCCCTGCTGCGCCGCAACGCCCTCGCCACCGAGGCCGCCGCCCGCGCCGCCGCCGAGGACGAGAGCGAGGTGCTGGCCTTCGGCGACCTGCGGATGAACACCGCCACCCGCGAGGTCACCCGCGCCGGCAAGCCCGTCGAACTCACCCGCACCGAGTTCATGCTGCTGGAGATGTTCCTCGCCCACCCCCGCCAGGTCCTCACCCGCGAACAGATCCTCAAGGCCGTCTGGGGCTTCGACTTCGAACCCTCCTCCAACTCCCTGGACGTCTACGTGATGTACCTGCGCCGCAAGACCGAGCAGGGCGGCATGCCCCGCCTCATCCAGACCGTACGCGGCGTCGGCTACGCCCTGCGCCCGGCCGCCGGCGCCACCACGTGACCTCCCCCACGCCCTACCCGCCCCCGCCACTGGCTCCACCCGGCGTCCCCCGCCGCCGGCGCCTCTCCCACTGGCTCCGCTCCCGCTCCCTCCGCAGCCGCCTCACCTTCCTGAGCGCGGCCGCGGTCGCGGTGGCCATCGCCCTGTCGGCGCTGGCCTGCTGGTTCATCGTGGAGAAGCAGCTGTACGACCAGGTCCGGGCGGACCTGGCGGGTGCTCCCGCAGCACCGATCGGGAGGAACCCCCTGGTCTGCTACGCCACCCCGGAAGCCGCGCTGGAGAACCAGCGCGGCGTCGTCATCCCGGACATCAGCGGAGCCGTCCCCCGGGACACCCAGTTCCTCCGGGCCGGGGCCGAGGGCGTCTGCCTGCCCCCCGGGGCGACCAAGGCCATCGTGGCCACGTCGGCGGACGCCGCCGGATTCCGGCTCAAGCCGGGCCAGTCGATCATCCGGGACGGCCGGTACACCAACGGCGACCCCGCGATCGTCCGGCTGACCCTGAACCACAGCTTCCAGGTGCCCGTCGTCGTCATGGTGGCGACCCCCTCCCAGCCCATCGAGGACTCCCTCCAGCGGCTCGCCCTCCTCCTCGGCGGCGTGGCCCTCGGCGGGATCATCCTCGCCGCCATCGCCGGCCGCGTGGTCGCCCGGTCCGCGCTCAAGCCCGTCGACCAACTCACCGACGCCGTCGAGCACATCGCCCGCACCGAGGAGGTCGGCACCACCATCCCCGTCCAGGGGGACGACGAGATCGCACGGCTCTCCACCTCCTTCAACTCGATGAGCACCGCCCTCGCCAACTCCCGCGAGCGGCAGACCCGTCTGATCGCCGACGCCGGGCACGAGCTGCGCACCCCGCTCACCTCGCTGCGCACCAACGTCGACCTGCTGATCCGCAGCAACGACACGGGCCGCCCGCTGCCCGCCGCGACCAAGACCAAGCTGCTGGGCAACATGAAGGCGCAGATGCAGGAGCTCACCGTCCTGATCGGGGACCTGCTCCAGCTGTCCCGCCCGGACTCCCCCAAGCCGGTCCACAACCCCACCGTGGTGGCCCTGCACGAGATCGCCGGGCGGGCGGTCGAGCGGGCGAAGCTGCGCGGCCCGGGGCTGGTCTTCGAGACCGCGACCGACCCCTGGTTCGTGCACGGCGACGCCGCCGGGCTCGAACGGGCGGTGATCAACCTGCTGGACAACGCGGTCAAGTACAGCCCGCCCGGCGGCACCATCGAAGTCCGGCTCCAGCAGGGCGTGTTGACCGTCCGCGACCACGGCCCCGGCATCCCGCCGGAGGAACTGCAGTACGTGTTCGACCGGTTCTGGCGTTCGCCGTCCTCGCGACAGCTGCCCGGCTCCGGCCTGGGCCTGTCGATCGTCGCGCAGAGCGTCCGGGAGGCGGGCGGCGAGGTGTCGCTGGGCCCGGCCGGGGACGGCGGCCCGGGCGCGCTGGCGACCGTCCGGCTGCCCGGCGGCCCCGCCCCCGAATAGGGCGGGACAGGCGGACAACGCAGGACGGGCGGGGCGCCCCGACAGCGCCCCGCCCGTCCTGTACCGGCTCACGGTCAGTCGATGTCGACGCCCGGGCCGATGACCTTGATCCGATCCTGCGCCGGGGCCTTCAGCGGCGAGGCCGCCGAGCTGTGGGCACCCAGGTAGGCGGCGAAGACGTCCAGGTCGGAGGCGCCGACGAGCTTGTCGGTGCCGGCCGCGAAGGCCGGGAAGCCGTCGCCACCGCCGGCCAGGAACTCGTTGGCCGCGACCCGGTACTTGGCGGCCTGGTCGATCGGGGCGCCGTTCAGCCGGATCGAGTCGACGACCACCCGGTCCGCACCGGTCTTGCGCATGTCCAGGGTGTAGTGGAGGCCCGAGGACGCCTGGAGGATCTTCGGCGCGGCCGCGTTGGAGCCGCTGACCTGCTGCTGGAGCAGCTGCACCAGCTGGGCGCCGGTCAGCGTCTTGACCTGCATCATGTTGGTGAACGGCTGGACGGTGAACGCCTCGCCGTAGGTCACCACGCCGTCGCCCTCGGCGCCGGAGGCCTTGTAGACCAGGTCGGAGCGGATGCCGCCGGGGTTCATGAAGGCGACCTGCGCCCCGCCCTTGGCGGCCGGGGCGAGCCCCTCCACCTGCGCGTCGGCGATCAGGTCACCGAGCGGCTTCTCCAGGTCGCTGTTGCCGCGGCCGTTGATGTCCGAGGCGATGTAGCCGATCGGCCGGTTGGCGATCGGGGCGGCCAGCTTGGAGTAGTGGTCGACCAGCGCCGTCATGTCGGGCGCCTTCTCGACGGTGCGGCGCACCACGTGGTTCTCGGCCTTGACCGTCGGGCGGACGATCTCGCCGGTGGTCTTGTCCAGCTTCATGTCGATCTCGGTGTACAGCCGGCCGAAGGAGGCGGCGCTGGTGACCGAGCGCGGGACGCCGTTGGGGTCGGGGATGGTGCAGGCGTACGCGTTGTGGGTGTGGCCGGTGACGATGGCGCCGATCGACGGGTCGAGCTTCTTGGAGATGTCGACGATCGGACCGGAGATGCCCTGGCCGGCCGGGCCGCAGTCGTAGTTGTAGACGCTGCTGGCCGGGTAGCCGCCCTCGTGGATCAGCGCGACGATCGAGTTGACGCCCTTGGCCTTGAGCTCGGCGGCGTACTTGTTGATCGTGGTGACCTCGTTGGCGAACTTCAGGCCCTTGACGCCCTCGGCGGTCACGATGTTCGGCGTGCCCTCCAGGGTGACGCCGATGAAGCCGACCTTCACGCCCTGGGACTTGGTCACCCAGTACGGGGCCAGCAGCGGCTTGCCGGTCTTCTCGTCGGTGACGTTGGCCGACAGGTAGTTGAAGTTGGCGCCCTTGAACGTGCGGCCGGGCTCGTAGCAGCCGTCGACCGGGTGGCAGCCGCCGTCCTGCATGCGCAGCAGCTCCTGCGCGCCCTCGTCGAACTCGTGGTTGCCGACCGAGGTGACGTCCAGGCCGAGCTTGTCCATCGCCTCGATGGTCGGCTCGTCGTGGAAGAGCGCCGAGGTGAGCGGGCTGGCGCCGATGATGTCGCCGGCCGCGACGGTGATCGAGTCGTCGGCCGGGATCCGGGCCTTGCGCAGCTCAGTGGCCAGGTACTCGATGCCACCGGCCGGGGTCGAGACCTCCTTGCCGGTGGCCGGGTCGATCTCCCGGATGGTGCCGGACGAACCGGCCGGGGGCTCCAGGTTGCCGTGGAAGTCGTTGATCGCCAGCAGCTGGAGGTTGACGGTCTTGTGACGCTTGGCGTTGGCGTCGGCGGCCTGCGCGGCCGTCGGCACGGCCACCGTGCCGAACAGACCTGCGGCGGCGACGACGGCGAGCGCCGCGCGTCGGGATCTGACGGTGAGCATGAGGGTCCCCTGCACCTTGGAGGAGCGCCCGCTGTGGACTTGACCGGGCGTCTGGGTGATGTGTTGCGCCTGTGAAGCCTAGAGTCAACGCGCGTAGCTGTCAGGATGTCGAACGTAACGAGAGGATTACCTCCTGACGAACCATCGCCGTCCGACCAGCGCCGGTGCCCCCGTCCGGGCCTCCCCGCCCAGACCACCCGCCCGACCCGCCCAGGCCCCCCGACCCGGCCGCCCAGGCCCCCCGACCCGGCCGCTCAGACCCCCGACCGGCCGCTCAGACTCCCGGCTCGGCAGCCAACTGTCGCTCGGCCCGGTCCCGTTCGGCCACCGCGTCCTCGGTCATCGCACGGTCGGTGTACACCAGCGGCCGCTCGGCCTCGGTGATGATGTGCTTGACCACCTGGACATTGCCGTTGACGTCCCAGACCGCGATGCCCGGCGACAGGGTGGGGATGATCTCCACCGCCCAGCGCGGCAGGCCCAGCACCCGGCCGGTGGACCGCGCCTCCTCCGCCTTCTGCATGTAGATCGTCCGGGTGGAGGCCATCTTCAGGATCGCCGACGCCTCCTTGGCCGCCGCACCGTCCACCACGTCGGACAGGTGGTGCACCACCGCGACGAAGGAGAGCCCGAGCCGGCGGCCGAACTTCAGCAGCCGCTGGAACAGCTGCGCCACGAAGGGGCTGTTGATGATGTGCCAGGCCTCCTCGACCAGGAAGATGCGCTTCTTCCGGTCCGGCCGGATCCAGGTGTGCTCCAGCCACACGCCGACGATCGCCATCAGGATCGGCATAGCGATCGAGTTGCGGTCGATGTGCGAGAGGTCGAAGACGATCAGCGGCGCGTCCAGGTCGATGCCGTCGGTGGTCGACCCGTCGAACATGCCGCGCAGGTCGCCGTCGACCAGCCGGTCCAGCACCAGCGCCACGTCCAGGCCCCAGGACTGCACCTCGTCCACCGCCACGCCCAGCGACTCCACCGAGGACAGCTCGGGGCTGCGCAGGGTGTCGATGATGTCGTCCAGCACCGGCTGACGGTCCTTCACCGTCGCCACCACATGGGCGTGCGCGGCCTTCAGCGCGAACCCGGCCCGCTCCTCCAGGCCCCGCCCCATCGCGACCTCGACGATGGTGCGCAGCAGCGACAACTGGCCGGTCTGGGTGATCGCCGGGTCCAGCGGGTTGAGCTTCACCCCGCCGTCCCGGGCGGCCATCGGGTCGAGCCGGATCGACTTTATGCCCAGCGCGTTGGCGATCAGGTTCCACTCGCCGACGCCGTCCTCGCCCTGCGCGTCGAGCACCACGACCTGCCGGTCGCGGAACCTCAACTGCCGCAACACGTACGTCTTCTCCAGCGCCGACTTGCCGTTGCCGGACTCGCCGAGCACCAGCCAGTGCGGGGCCGGCAGCTGCTGCCCGTACAGCTGGAAGGGGTCGTAGACGTACCCCTTGCCGCTGTACACCTCACGGCCGATGATCACGCCCGAGTCGCCCAGCCCCGGCGCGGCGGTGGGCAGGTAGACCGCCTGCGCCTGGCCGGTGGAGGTACGCACCGGCAGCCGGGTGGTCTCCACCTTGCCGAACATCAGGCTGGTGAACGCCTCGGAGAGGTTGCCGAGCGCCATGTACGGCCTCCTGGTCTGGTCGACGGGCGATGGTGGAGCGGTGCGGACCGGGCGTCAGCGGCGGATGCCGGTCGCGAACGGCAGGGTGTTGACGAAGGCCCGGTGGTGCTCGCGGTCGCACCACTCCAGCTTGAGGTAGCTCTTGCCGGCCGAGGCCCGGATGGTGCGCTTGTCCCGGGCCAGCGCGTCGGGGTTACGCGAGGACACCGTGATGTAGCCGACCAGGTTCACCCCGGCCGCACCGGAGGCCAGGTCGTCGCCGCGCTGGTCCACCCGGCCGGTGTGGGCCAGGTCGCGCGGGTCGACCGTCCGGTTCATCTTGGCCGCGCGGCTGGCCTCCGCCTCGTCGTTGGTCTTCTCGGTCAGCATCCGCTCGATCGCGACGTCGGTGGGCTCCAGGTCCATCGTCACCGCGACGGTCCGGATCACGTCCGGGGTGTGCACCAGCAGCGGCGCCAGGAAGTTGACCCCCACCGGGGTCAGCGGCCACTCCTTGATCCACGCGGTGGCGTGGCACCACGGCTCCCGGGTCGCCGACTCGCGGGTCTTCGCCTCCAGGTACTGCGGGTTGGTCGCGTCCAGTTCGGCCGGCCAGGCGTTGCGCCGGGACATCGCCTGGATGTGGTCGATCGGGTGGTCCGGGTCGTACATCGAGTGCAGCAGCGAGGAGAGCCGGGCCTGCCCCAACGGCTGGCGCACCCGGATGTCCGCCTCCGCCAGCCGGGCGCAGATGTCGGTCAGCTCGCGCGCCATCACGGCCGCCAGCCCCTCGTCGTCCCGGGCCCGCCGACCGGTCGCCGTACGGCCCATCGCGTGCGCCTCGGCCGCCAGGTCGCGGGTGTAGTGCATGCAGGCCACCAGGTACGCCCGGTGCTGCTCCGAGGAGGTCGACACCATCGACTGCAACTGGTCGTACGAGTCCTGCAGCCAGCGCGGCGCGTCGTGGTCCCCGCGCCGCTCGACGTCCTTGGCGTGCGCGTCCGGGTCGGCCGGCAGCGTCCGGGCCAGGATCTGCAACCGGGTCACGAAGCCGTCCCCGTTGGCGACGTGCTTCAGCAGCGTGCCGAACCGGTCGACCAGCGCCTCCTGGTCCTCCGAGTCGCGCAGGCCGACACCCGGGCCCTCGATCTCGATCGCGGCCGTCACCGTCCGCCGCTCCAGGTGCATCAGCACCCCGACCTCGTCCGGCCCGAACGGCGCGGCCAGCCAGCGCAGCCGCCCCACCCCGGGCGGCGGGCCGACCTCCACCTCCCGGCCGTCCATCCGGGTCCCGGCGTCCATCACGTCCGAGCGCCACACCGACCGGCCGCTGCGCACCGTCCGGCGGTAGGTGCGGTTGATCTCCGCCCACTTGTAGAACGTCCGCCTGCGGTACGGCACGTACACCGCCGCGATGGCCACCATGGGCAGGCCGATCAGGCCGCCGATCCGCAGCGGCAGGATCGGCATCAGCAGGCCCCAGAGCATGCCGAGGAACGCCCCGAAGATGATCAGGACGATCTCGCCGGACTCCCGGTTGCGGCCGATCGGCGCGTTCGGGCGGGCCTTGCCGATCAGGTAGGTGCGGCGCTGGTGCACGTACGGCTGGGCGTACTGGGCTCCGTACTGGCCGAGCGGTTCACTGCTCACTTACCCGTCACCCTCCCTTCGCTGAGTTGCTGTCGCGGATCGGAACCGAGGTCTGCGGCGGCCCGGCCTGCGGTGGTGGCGCCGGCGTCCGCCCGGCGTGCGCGGCGATGCCCGGCGCGACCGAACCGCCGCCCGCACCCCCGCCGCCGCCACCCGCACCGACCGGCCCGCGGTCACCGTGGGTGGTGATGCCCTGCTTCATCAGGTTCGCGGTGCCGTTGATCATCGCCGAACCGGCCGACACCGCACTCGCCCGGGCATGGCGCATGTTCATGATCTCGTCGCCGAAGCCCGGCACGAAGCGGTACACGGCGGCGCTCGCGAAGATCGACAGGAACAGGATCGCCAGCCCCGACAGCACCCGCGCGAAGTCGTCGCTGGCCCCGGCCCCCGACGCCACCGCACCCGCCAGGCCCAGGATGACCACGATGATCGGCTTCGCCAGGTCCACCGCCACCATCACCCCCGCCCACCGGCGCACGTGCTTCCACAGCTGCTTGTCCACCAACCCCGCGTACACCGCCGTACCCAGCAGCGCGCCCACGTACAGCATCGCCGCCCGGATCAGCAGCTCGATCCAGAGCACCGCCGCCGCCAGCACCGCCACCAGCGACACGATGATCAGGATCAGCGGGCCGCCGCCCATGTCCCCCTTCTCCAGGGTGTCGGCGAACGCGCCCAGGTACGACCCGGTGTCCGACTTCGTCCCCACCGCGATCGCCTTGGTCAGCCCGTCCGTCACGCTCACCACGGTGTAGAGGATCAGCGGCGTGAACGCGGACGCCACGACGGTCAGCCACAGGAAGCCGATCGCCTCCGTGAACGCCGTCGCCAACGGCGCCCCCCGCACCGCCCGCTTCGTCACCGCCAGCAGCCACAGCACCAGCGTGATCACCGTCGACACGGCGAACACCACCGCGTACTGCTGCAGGAACGACGCATTGGTGAAGTCCACCTGCGTCGTCCCGTCGATCGCGCTCGACAACTTCCGCACCACCCAAGCCGCCGCCTGGGCACACCCCTTGGCCAACGACCCCAACGGATCGGCCACACTCCCGATGGCCCCACCGCCCGGGATGACGACCGCGCCATTCGGGGCGCAGCCCGCGTCGCTGCCCGGGATCGGCAGATCGACCTTCTGGCACGTGGGGGTGGCGGACGGCGTGGCCGACGGTGACGGCTCGGCGAACACCCGCTGGGCCGCCAGCAGCGCCGCGACCTGCAAGGCGGCGAACGCGCCCGCCAGCGTGCCCGCTCGGCGTGCGGTGGAGCGGTGTGAGGTCTGGTCAACGGGCATAGCGGAACCCCCCGAGCTGCTGGACGGCGCCGGTGATCTCGTCGGCGGTGGCGGCCTGCTGGTCCCCCGGCATCGGCGCGGGGCCCTGCTTGCTGGTGAAGTCGGTGAGCTTCCAGTCGCCGCCCGTCCAGTGGAGCGAGAGCGTGAGGGTGAACCAGTTCGTCGTCACGGGCTGGACCGAGTGTTCGCCGGCGAGGCCGGTGAGGCCGGTGCACCAGACCTCGACCTTGGCGTCGCCGTCGCTGTAGCCGGTCGACTTGGCGCCGACGGGGACGGTGCGGCTGACGAACGTGAGGCCCTTGGGCGCGCGGCCTTGGGCGTCGAGGCCGTAACGGGCGGCGGTGTCGCCGCCGAACCCCTGGTCCAGGCGGCCCTGGAGGCCCGAGACCGCGCCCGGGTCGGCGATGGTGGCGACGATGGTGTGGCGGCTGTCGGCGCGGAACATGTCGGCGGAGCCGATCGCCACCGCGTAGTTGGCGGCGGCGGACTGGGCGCCCTGGTCGGTGTGCGGGTAGCCGGAGCCGATGCCGTTGGTGGTGGTGCCGACGGGCTGGTCGCCGCTGGGGGCGGGGCCGGCGCCGGCGGGCGCGGTGGGGGCGGCGTGGTCGGCGGAGCGGCCGGTGCTGCCGGGGTCGGGTTTGTCGCGGTTGGCGATGGAGATGGCCACGACGAGCAGGGTGACGACGACGAGGACGGTCAGCAGGGTGCGGAGCGGTCGGGCCTGACGCTGGGTCGGCTGGGAGGAGGGCTGTTCGCCGACCGGCAGCCGCGTACGGGTGTGCGGCTGGTCGTCGGACAACGGCACGGCGGCCCTCCTGGTGCGGGGAGCCGGGGGGCTCCGGGGGCCCTCCGCCGGGGGCGGGCGCGGACGGAGGGTGGGAACGGGGGGTGGACTGCTGGCGGGTGGGCTCGGGGCGGTCCGGACGGGGACCTGGCCCCGGGGCGGGCGGGCCTGGCTACTGCTGTCCGATCGTCAGATCGCCATGCCGTAGACAATGGTGAACAGAGTGCCGAGTGATCCAATGATGAACACGCCGGTCAGACCGGCGACGATCAGCCCCTTGCCCTGTTCGGCGCCGAAGCTGTCGCGCATCGCGGTCGCACCGATCCGCTGTTTGGCCGCCCCCCAGACGGCGATGCCGAGGCAGAGGAGGATGGCGACGGCCATGATGACCTCGACCATCACCCTGGCCTCCGACCCGAGGGTCGCGAACGGGCCCCAGTCCGGGGCGATCCCGCCGATGATGGTGTCGATATTCGGCTTCTTTGGTGGGTCCTCGGCCAGGTGGCCGATCGCGTTCGTGTGCACGCTGCTCAGGTTCATTTCCATCTCACCGCCCGATCAGGCAAATTCAAGGGCCCTGACCCCGCCCGCGCGAAGGGTCGGTACCTATTCTTGGCCAGATCTGATGTCGACTTGGCTACTTCTCGCGGATTGGTCGTGAGGTACCGGGCACGTACGCGAGGATGTCCACCGTACGAAGGATAGCGCTCACTCTTTGTATCTCTGATGATTGCGGTGAGCAACGCCTTCCGGAACACTTCGACTGACGATTCGTCGGGATGGTGCTGATGGTACTCCGGAAGGCCGGTACGGCCGCCGCCGCTGCGGGAGTTGTGACGTTCGGGTTGCTCGGTTTGGTGACGGTGGGGACGTTCGCGGCGAGTGGGACGCCGCAGCAGTCGGCGAATCGCGCCGCACTCTCGCCGGGGACGGTCCCGGCGGCGTTCCAGGCGCCGATCCAGCAGTGGGGCGCGCTCTGCCCGGAGATCTCGCCGCCGATGCTCGCGGCACAGCTCTACCAGGAAAGCGGTTTCGATCCGAAGGCCCAATCGGGCGTCGGGGCACAGGGAATGGCGCAGTTCATGCCCGATACCTGGGCGGCGTACGGCACGGATGCCAATGGGGACGGCAAGAAGGACGTCTGGGACCCGCTGGACGCGATCGCCTCGGCGGCCACCTTCGACTGCGCGCTCGCGAAGGACGTCGCCAAGGTCCCGGGCGACCGGCAGGCCAACCTGCTGGCCGCCTACAACGCCGGCCCGTACGCGGTGACCAAGTACAACGGGGTGCCGCCGTACAAGGAGACCCAGGGCTATGTGAGGAACATTCAGGCGATGGCCCGCAGCTTCACCGTGCCCACGGCGCCGGTGGAGGTGTCCGGGCAGTCGGCCGCGGCGATCTACTTCGCGCAGAGCAAGCTCGGGACGCCGTACCTGTGGGGCGGGGAGGGACTGCCCTCGCAGAACGGGCGGTTCGACTGCTCGGGCCTGACCCAGGCGGCGTACGCCAGCGTGGGCATCACGCTGCCCCGGGTGGCGAACGACCAGTGGTACGCCGGCCCGCACCCGTCGCGCGATCAGCTGCGGCCGGGCGACCTGGTGTTCTGGGCGACGGACCTGAACGATCCGCGGAGCATCCACCACGTCGGGATCTACGTCGGCGGCGGCTACATGATCAACGCGCCGCACACCGGCGCGGTGATCCGCTACGACAAGATCGACACCAGGGAGTACATCGGCGCGACCAGGGTCACCTCGGACGGCGCCCAGGCGCTGCCGGCCCGCAACGCGGACGGTTCCGTGAGCGCCCCGAGCCGCCCGGGCTCGACGACGCCGACCGGCTCGACCAGTCCGACCGCGGCGACCACCCCTTCGGCCCCGGTGGCTCCGGCAGCCCTGGCGAGCCCCAGCAACGCCGCCACCCGGCCCGCCGCCGGACCCCCCGCGGCCGCCGCGCCACCCGCCCCGACCGGCCCGGACCCCGCCGGGGCGGGGCGGCTGGCGGCGAGGAACTGAGCCGCCCGTGGCCCCGAGGTGTGAGTGCCCTGTGGACGCTGAGTCAAGTTTCCATAACCGCGCGTTTCCGTGGAACGCTGTGCCCCGGCGATGACGTTGATCCCGATGGCCCACCGTCAGCTTCCCGCGCCGGGAAGGGCCCCGACCGGATCGAACAGCTGCAGCGGACCAGAAGGAGGTGCGGCGTGTCGACGCCGCTTGCCGACACGACCAACCCCGACCTCGGCCTGCTCTACGCCGTCAACGGACTGGCCAAGCGCTCCCCGCAGTGGCTGGACCACCTGGTCTCGTGGATCGGTGAGTACGGCATCCTGATCGGCCTGGCGATGCTGGGCCTGGTGGCCTGGCTGCAGGCGAGACGCCGCCCGGACGCGCCGGTGGCCGTCGCCGGGCTGCTCTGGGTGCCACTCTCCGTCGCCATCGCCGAGCTGGCCAACCTGCCGATCGCCGCGATCGTGAACCGCCCGCGCCCGTTCGTCGACCACAGCGGGCTGCTGGTGCTGGTGGACGGCAAGGCCGGCACCCACTCCTTCGTCAGCGACCACTCGACCATGACGATGGGCGTGGCGGTGGCACTGTTCCTGGTGAACCGGCGGCTCGGCTGGATCGCCGGGGGCCTGGCCCTGTTGCAGGGCTTCTGCCGGATGTTCATGGGCGTGCACTACCCGACCGACGTGATCGGCGGCTTCGCGCTCGCCGCCGCGGTGGTGCTGCTGCTGGCGCCGATCGCGATGGCGGTGCTGGTCCCGCTCTGCCACGCGCTGGGCCGGACCGCCCTCGCCCCGCTGATCCGGGCGCCGGAGCGGGCCGGCGCCGGCCCGCGCGGCCGGCGGCGCGGGCGCGAGCGCGGGGCGGTGCGTTCCGAGGAGCAGCCGCCGGAGTCCGATCTGGCGGCGTGAGCCGCCCGGCCCGGCTACCCCGGTCCGCCGCCGCTCTCGGCGAGGGCGAGGTGGTCGTCCCCCTCGCGCCGGGCCAGGTCGCGCGAGCGGCGGGCCGGTGAGAACCAGCCGCAGCTGCAGGTCGCGAAGGCGAAGGAACCGCGCTCGCTGACCGCGACACGGTGTTCGGGCATCCGGGCGGTGCCGGGGAAGGCCGGCAGCTCACTGTGCACGTGGTTCACCGTAACGCGCCGGGCGCCGGGCGCGCGATGCCGTCCGCAAGACCTCTTCCGCGTAACCCTTCGCGGCTCAACTCGTTTGCCCGGAAAGAGCTCTGTTCACCTGGTGGTGTCGGCAGGGCAGTCAGGCCTGAGGGGGTTGTCGCGAGGATGAAGATGACCGACCAGCAGCGTGGCGGACGGCCGGGGCGCCGTCCGCTGCCGCATCTGCGTTCGGCGGCCGGGGCCGCCCTGCTCGCCGCCGCCCTGGCCGGCCTGTCCGCCGGCTGCGCGGCCGGCTCCGGGGGCGGCTCCTCCGACCGGCAGTCGGGTGCCCCCGACCAGCTCGCCGCGGACCCGCTGACGGCGGTGCGCAACAGCGCCGACATCACGGGCCGCACCGGCTCCGCGCACACCGCCACCGAGTTGGTCACCGAGTCGTCCGAGAAGAAGGCCGTCTTCACCGGGACGGGCGGCTACGACTACGTGAAGCGGATCGGCCGGCTGGAGGTCCAGGTGCCGCCGGGCGCGGCGACCACCGGGAAGATCGTCGAGGTGGTCCTGCCGGGCACCGTCTACCTGCAGAACAGCGGCGCCAAGGTGCCCGAGGGCAAGTGGGTCAAGCTGGACGTGCGCCAGCTGCCGGACGGCAACCTGGTCAGCAGCGGCGCCACCGACCCGGCCTCGGCGGCGGGCGCCCTGCGCGGGGCGCAGAAGGCGGACGCGGTCGGCACCGAGACTGTCGACGGGGTGGCGCTGCACCACTACCGCGGCACCCTGGACCTGGCCAAGGCGGCCGACGCGACCGGCGGCCGCGGCGGGGACGGCCTGCGGATGGGGGCCCAGACCTTCACCGTGAAGGAGGTCCCGTACGACGCCTGGCTGGACGACCAGGGCCGGCTGCACAAGGTGGTCGAGGTGTTCACCTTCGCCGGGGTGGCCGGTTCGAAGGAGGCCAAGGACCAGGTGAAGGTGACGTCGACCACCTCGGTGACGGACTTCGGCAAGCCGGTGGAGGCGGCCGAGCCGCCGGCCTCGGACATCTACGCGATGAAGCCCTCGGAGAGCCCGAAGTAGGCCGCCGGGGCAGGGCTCCGGCGCCGGGGCGAACCGGGGCGCCGGCGGGGGGGGGGGCCGCGC
>NZ_JBHWIO010000110.1:0-12806 GCF_042732075.1 Kitasatospora sp. NPDC059812 | reverse complement strand
GCCCCGAGCCACGGCCCCGGGGGGGGGGGGCGGCGGCGCGGGCGCGCGGGGGCGCCGCCCGGGCGGGGGGGGGCCCGGGGGGCCCCCCCCCCCCCCCGCGCCCCCCGGCGCCGAGATGGCCCGTCCGTGCCATGTGGACGGGCTCCGAAGTGCCTAGGCTGGACGTCGGGTGGCTGCCGCCCGGGCTGGCGAGGCACTGAAGGGGTGGTGCAGGTGGTGTCGTCCACGGGCGGCCGCAGCGGCGGCCACGACGACGCGGCCCTCGACGAGATCGATCTGGCCGGCGAGCTGATGATCGCCGCGACGGCCAGCACCGGCGACCGGCTGCCGACCGAGCGGATCGACGAGGTGCTACTCGACCGGGCCGAGCCGGGGCGGACCGACGGCGAGGCCTGGCGGCAGGCCGACGGTTAGGTCGCTCCCGGCCCAGGGGCGTTCGCGGCCCAGGGGCGTTCGCGGCTGGGGGTGTTGGCGGGCCGGACCCGCGCGCCCGGCCCGGATCGGGCCCGGCCTCAGCTGCGCAGCAGCCGAGCGATCGCGGCCGTGGCCTCCGCGACCTTGGCGTCGAGTTCGGCGCCGCCCTCCTCGGCGGCGGCCGCGACGCAGTGCCGCAGGTGCTCCTCCAGCAGGGACAGTGCGAAGGACTGCAGCGCCTTGGTTCCGGCCGAGACCTGGGTGAGCACGTCGATGCAGTAGACGTCCTCGTCGACCATGCGCTGGAGGCCGCGGATCTGGCCCTCGATCCGGCGCAGCCGCTTGAGGTGGGCGTCCTTCTGGGCGCTGTAGCCGTGCGGGCCGTGCCCGCCCTGATGTCCTGCGGCGGCCGCGGGGACGGCGGGTGCGTCGGCCTGCGCGTCGGTGCCGTGCCCGTGGTCCGGCTCGGTGCGCGCTTGCGTCGTGGTCATCGGCCCGCCTTCGTCTGGATGCCTGGTGGCTGCGTCGGCCACCAGTGTCCAACACCGGGGCCGTCCGTGGTGTTCCGACGGCCGACGCGGCATGTGCCGAAGGGTTCGGGACGGGTTCCGGACGGTCTGCGACCGGGCTGCGACCGGGCTGCGGGCGGCCCGCCGCGCGGTTCACCCGTCTGAGCGGCGCCCCCGTCTTCCGTACGTACCACGGGGACAATCCGGGCGAGGTTCCGTCAGACTGGGGGCTCACGTCCGCACCTGGGTGTGCGGTCCGGGTCAGCTGGTGCGGCAGCCGAACGGAAGAGGAGGTTCCGCCTCCACCATCACCACCCCGTTTGCACGATTGCGCTTGGTTGCACCTAGCATCGTTCAGTCCCTACCCCGCACATCGGAGATTTCCGTGCGTTTTAGCCTGACCCCGAAGGAGACGAGCTTCTACGACATGTTCTCTGCCGCCGCGGAGAACCTCGTCGTCGGTTCGAAGCTCCTGCTGGAACTGCTGGGATCAGACGTGTCGGCCCGCGCGGAGATCGTCGAGCGCATGCGCGCCGCCGAGCACGCCGGGGACGACACCACCCATGCCGTGTTCCACCAGCTGAACTCGTCCTTCATCACGCCCTTCGACCGCGAGGACATCTACAACCTCGCCTCGTCGCTGGACGACATCATGGACTTCATGGAGGAGGCCGTCGACCTGGTCGTCCTCTACGACATCCAGACGCTGCCGAAGGGGATCGAGCAGCAGATCGAGGTGCTGGCCCGGGCCGCCGAGCTCACCGCCGAGGCGATGCCGAACCTGCGCAGCATGTCGAACCTCACCGAGTACTGGATCGAGGTCAACCGGCTGGAGAACCAGGCCGACCAGATCCACCGCAAGCTGCTCGCCCACCTGTTCTCCGGCCAGTACGACGCCATCGAGGTGCTCAAGCTCAAGCAGGTCGTGGACGTTCTTGAGGAGGCGGCGGACGCGTTCGAGCACGTCGCCAACACGGTGGAGACCATCGCCGTCAAGGAGTCCTGACCCTCGTGGACATGGCAGCACTCATCGCCGTCGTCGGCGTTGCGTTCTTCTTCACCTACACCAACGGCTTCCACGACTCCGCGAACGCGATCGCCACCTCGGTCTCCACCCGGGCGCTGACCCCCAGGGCCGCGCTGGCGATGGCCGCGGTGATGAACCTGGCCGGCGCCTTCCTCGGCAGCGGCGTGGCGCACACCGTCTCCCAGGGGATCATCGAGACCCCCACCGGCGACCGGGGCATGGTGATCCTGTTCGCCGCACTGGTCGGGGCGATCGCCTGGAACCTGGTCACCTGGTACTTCGGTCTGCCGTCCTCCTCCTCGCACGCGCTGTTCGGCGGCATGGTGGGCGCGGCCATGGCCGGCGGCATCGACGTGATCTGGGGCGGCGTCCTCGACAAGATCGTCATCCCGATGATCGTCTCGCCGGTGGTCGGCCTGGTCGGCGGCTTCCTGGTGATGCTGGCGATCCTGTGGATCTTCCGCCGGGCCAACCCGCACAAGGCCAAGCGCAACTTCCGGGTCGCCCAGACCGCCTCGGCCGCCGCGATGGCGCTGGCGCACGGTCTGCAGGACGCGCAGAAGACGATGGGCATCGTGGTGATGGCGCTCACCATCTCCGGCCACCACTCCGGCGAGGGCATCCCGGTGTGGGTGAAGATCTCCTGCGCCACGATGCTCTCGCTGGGCACCTACGCGGGCGGCTGGCGGATCATGCGGACGCTCGGACGCAAGATCATCGAGCTGGACCCGCCGCAGGGCTTCGCCGCCGAGGCCACCGCCGCGACGGTCATGTACGTCACCTCGTTCGTCTTCAAGGCGCCGATCTCCACCACCCACGTGATCACCGCGGCGATCATGGGCGCGGGGGCCACCAAGCGGATCCGCGCGGTGCGCTGGGGCGTCGCCAAGAACATCGTGCTCGGCTGGTTCATCACGATGCCGGCGGCCGCCATCGTCGCAGCGCTGGTGTACTGGTTCGCCCACCTGTTCTGGGGCTGACCGGCCCCGCACGTGACAGGGCCCGCCCCCACATCTCGGGGGCGGGCCCTTCTTCATGCTCCACGGCGGCACCGCCATGCAGCACCGCGGAGCAGCCTGTGTGCTCGCCGTTCGCCTCCGGACACCGCGGTCCGTCGGCCGGTGGCGGGGTACGGCCTAGCCGAAGCGGCCGGAGATGTAGTCCTCGGTCGCCTGGACCGACGGGTTGGAGAAGATCCGCTGGGTGTCGTCCAGCTCGACCAGCTTGCCCGGCTGGCCGACGCCGGCCAGGTTGAAGAAGGCGGTGCGGTCGCTGACGCGGGCCGCCTGCTGCATGTTGTGGGTCACGATGACGATGGTGAACTGCGACTTCAGCTCGCCGATCAGGTCCTCGATCGCGAGGGTGGAGATCGGGTCGAGCGCGGAGCAGGGCTCGTCCATCAGCAGGACCTGCGGCTCGACCGCGATGGCGCGGGCGATGCACAGCCGCTGCTGCTGGCCGCCGGAGAGGCCGGCCCCCGGCTTGTTCAGCCGGGTGTGGACCTCGTTCCAGAGGTTGGCGCCCTTCAGCGAGCGCTCGACCACCTCGTCCAGGACGGACTTCTTGCGCACGCCCGCGAGCTTGAGGCCGGCGATCACGTTGTCGTAGATCGACATGGTCGGGAACGGGTTCGGGCGCTGGAAGACCATGCCGACCGAGCGGCGGACGGCGACCGGGTCGACGTTCGAGGCGTAGAGGTTCTCGTCGTCCAGGAGGACCTTGCCCTCGACCCGGGCGCCGGGGATCACCTCGTGCATCCGGTTGAGGGTGCGCAGGAAGGTGGACTTGCCGCAGCCGGAGGGGCCGATGAAGGCGGTCACCGAGCGGGGTTCGATGCTCATCGAGATGTCCTCGATGGCCTTGGTGGTGCCGTAGTAGGCGGACAGTCCGCTGACGTCGATGCGCTTGGCCATGATCGTTGCTTCTCTCGTCTGTCTTCGTACGTCAGTCGGTCAGTGTCCGCCCTTGGGCGAGCGCCAGCGTGCGATGCCCCGGGCGATGAGGTTGAGCCCCATCACGAAGGCGATCAGCACCAGCGCGGCGCCCCAGGCGCGGGCGTAGCCGAAGTCGTTGTTGACCACCGAGTACTGCTGCCAGATGTACATCGGCAGGGACTGCTGCGGTCCGTCGAACGGGTTGCTGTTGATGGCGTCGGCGCCGAAGACCAGCATCAGCACCGGGGCGGTCTCGCCCGTGATGCGGGCGACCGCCAGCATCACGCCGGTGGTGATGCCGCCGATCGCGGTGGGGAGGACGATCCGCAGGATGGTCTTCCACTTCGGCACGCCGAGCGCGTACGAGGCCTCGCGCAGCTCGTTCGGGACGAGCTTGAGCATCTCCTCGGTGGACCGGACCACGACCGGCATCATCAGGATCGCCAGTGCGAGGCTGCCCGAGAAGCCCGAGTAGCTGAAGCCCAGGGCGATGTTCCAGAGCGAGAGGACGAACAGACCGGCGACGATCGACGGGATGCCCGTCATGACGTCGACGAAGAAGGTGACGGTCTTGGCGAGCGTGCCGCGGCCGTACTCGACCAGGTAGACGGCGGTCAGCAGACCCACCGGGGCGGCCATCGCGGTGGCCAGGGCGACCTGCTGCATGGTGCCGAGCAGCGCGTGGTAGATGCCGCCGCCGGGGCCGGAGGCGATCACGCCCTTCATCGAGTGGCTCAGGAAGTTCCCGTTCACCACGCCGATGCCCTGCTGGATCGTGTAGACCGTCAGGGAGATCAGCGGGACCACGGCCAGGATGAAGGCGACCCAGACCACCGAGGTGGCGAACCGGTCCTTGGCCTGGCGGCGGCCCTCGACCTGGGCCGAGACGCCGTAGCTGATCAGCAGGAACAGCACGGCCGAGATCAGGCCCCACTGCAGGTGGCTCTCCAGCCCGCCGACGGCGCCGATCCCGCAGCCGAGCGCGATCGAGCCGACCGCGACGGCGGCCGGGGCCCACTTGGGCAGCCGGTTGGCGGTCAGCGACCGGCTGAGCGGCCGGGCGTCGGCCGTGACGGAAGTCGTTGCCGCGGTCATGCGTTGGCCCCCGAGTACTCCTTGCGGCGGGCGATGATCAGTCGCGCGGCACCGTTCACCAGCAGGGTGATGACGAACAGGACGAGGCCGGAGGCCATCAGGGCGTCGCGCCCGTTGTTGCCGGCCTCGGCGAACTTCAGCGCGATGTTCTGCGCGAAGGTGCCGCCGCCCGCGTCGAGGATGTGCAGCGAGAGCACGTTGCTCGCGGACAGCACCACCGCGACGGCGATGGTCTCGCCGAGCGCGCGCCCGAGGCCGAGCATCGAGGCCGAGATGATGCCGGGGCGGCCGAACGGCAGCACCGCGGTGCGGATCATCTCCCAGCGGGTCGCGCCGAGCGCGAGCGCCGCCTCCTCCTGCATCCGCGGCACCTGGCGAAACACCTCGCGGGAGACCGCCGTGATGATCGGCAGGACCATGATCGCCAGCAGGATGCCGACGGTGAACAGGTTGCGCGGGGTGCCGGACTTGGTCTGGTCGAAGAGGTACGTCCAGCCGAGGTACTGGTTGAGCCAGCTGGTCAGGCCGTCCATGTGCGGGACCAGGAAGAGCGCGCCCCACAGGCCGTAGACGATGCTGGGGACGGCGGCGAGCAGGTCGACCAGGTAGGCGAACGGCTGGGCGATCTTCCGCGGCGCGTAGTGCGAGATGAACAGCGCGATCCCGATGGCCACCGGGACGGCGATCGCCATCGCGATGACGGCGCTGACGAGGGTGCCGAAGGCCAGGACGGCGATGCCGAAGACCGGCTTCGTGGCGTCCGGCGTCCACTCGAAGGTGGTGAGGAAGTTGCCCTCGTTGGTGCTGAGCGCCAGGACCGCGCGCCAGGCCAGGAAGCCGGCGATCGCGGCCATGATGACCAGCAGCAGGATGCCCGAACCGCGGGCGAGGTTCATGAAGATCTTGTCGCCGAAGCGGCTGTCGCGCGGTCGGCGTTCCCTGCCTCGCGGGGCGGCAGGGGAGGATGAAGTCATTGTCTACTCCGGTCTGGTGGTGCCGCCCCGGAAGGGGGACGGCACCATGGCGGCGGTGCCCCGGACGTTCGTGCTGGGTCGGTGCGTTCCGGTGGGACGACCCCGGCCCCCTCGCTCACGGGGCCGTCCCACCGGTGCTCCTGTCGGGTCAGGCCAGGGAGGAGACGGCGGCCTTGACCTTGTCGCTGATGGCGGCGGGGAGCGGGACGTAGCCCTTGTCGCCGATCGCCTTCTGCGCGGCGTCGCTGACCGCGTAGGTCAGGAAGGACTTGAGGTTGTCCAGGTTCTCCGGCTTGTTGCCCTTGTCGCAGGCGATCTCGTAGGTCACCAGGATGATCGGGTAGGCGTTGTCGGCCTTGGTCCCGTAGTCCAGGGAGAGGGCGAGGTCGCCGTCGGTGCCCACGACGGTGGAGGAGGCGAAGGTGAGGGCGGCGTTGGCCGCGGTCGCCTCGACGGGCTTGGCCGCACCGGTGGCGATCTTGGCGCTCTTGAGGTTGTTGCTCTGCGCGTAGGACAGCTCGGCGTAGCCGATGGAGTTCTTGACCTGCTTGATCTGCGCGGAGACGCCGGCGCTGCCCTGGGCGGACTGGCCGCCCTTGCCCTTCCACGCCTTCTCCGGCGCCGCGGTCCAGGCGCCACCGGAGGTCTTGGCGAAGTAGGAGGTGAGGTTGTAGGAGGTCCCGGAGTCGTCCGAACGGTGGACGGTCTGGATCTCGGCGTCCGGCAGCTGCACGCCCGGGTTCAGGGCGGCGATCGCCGGGTCGTTCCACTTGGTGATCTGCGAGTCGAAGATCTTGGCGGAGGTCGGGCCGTCCAGGACCAGGTTGTCGACGTTGTCGACGTTGTAGACCAGCGAGACGAGACCCGCGACCAGCGGCAGGTCGATCGCCTTGCCACCGGTGCAGACCGTCTTGGAGGCGTCGACGTCGGCGGGCTTGAGCGCGAAGTCGGTGCCGGCGAAGGCGACCTTGCCCTGGTTGAACTGCTGGACACCGGCGCCGGAGCCGCCACCGCTGTAGTTGACGGTGGTGCCGGAGCAGGACGCGCCGTAGGTGGTCTTCCACACGTCGATCGCGTTGGCCTGAGCCGTCGAGCCCGCAGCGAGCAGCGTCCCGCCCTTGCCACAGTTGACCGCGGCGGCCGAAGCGGAGCCGCTGGAGCCACCGGCGGCCTTGGCGCCGTTGTCGTCCGAGCCGCAGGCAGCGAGCGACAGCGAGCTGACGAGCGCCATGGCACCGATGGCGAGGGCCTTGGAGCGGCCGTTCCGCTGGAGCTTCACAGGGGTGTCCCTTTCTGTGGCATTGCCCGTCGCGCGGGCCGTGCGAGGACGGCGGAGCGCGGGTTCTGCTGTGGTCCGGGGCCCGTTCGGCCCTCCGGTAAACCCGAAGTTAGGCCGGGTAGGTGACACGACAGCCGGTCACAAGTGAACGGAGAGTGAACCTCGAAAGGATGACAGGAAACTACGTCAGGTAGTCACGGTTGCGTCACGGCAAGGGCGCGACGAGATCACTTCCACCGTTCCTTCACCGATGGAGACCGCTCGTCCCTCACCGATGGTGACCGCTCGCCCGTACGGGCTTCGCACCCAGGATCGCCAGCAGGGCGTCGACCAGCAACCGGTCGCGGTCGTGCGTCAACCGGGCACGGGCCTTCCCGGCGGGCAGCCACTCCAGCCGGTCCACCTCGCGGTTCGGCCGGAACGCCCCGCTCGACGGCACCGCCGCCCAGTAGCGCACCTCCTTCGGCCGGCCCTGCGCCAGGTAGTGCTGGGCCGGCAGCTCCGGACCGAGCAGGCAGGCGAACCCGGTCTCCTCGCGCACCTCGCGCAGCGCCGCCGCGACGACCCCCTCCCCCGGGTCGAGCTTGCCCTTCGGCAGGCTCCAGTCGTCGTACTTGGGCCGGTGGATCACCGCGATCCGCGGCCGCCCCAGCCGGCCGCTCTTCTTCGGCCGGCCCGGCAGCCACAGCACCGCGCCCGCCGCCAGGATCACCCGGGCGTGCCCCGCCCCGGTCGCGGCCGCGTCCACTGCCGGCCCGGTGCTCAGGCGATCGCGCAATTCAGGCCGTCCGTGGTGCGGGGGAATGCCCCCAGCCCTCGGCAGGGGGGAGGTCCGGCCAGCCGTCCGGGCCGGGCGGGAGGTCGGGCCACCGGCGGCCGAAGGCGTACCGCGCCGCCTCCACCTCCAGTCGCTGATCAGCATGCACCACGCCCAGCACGTAGGCGGTCGCCGGGGTGATCCGCGGGGTCCGCGCGGCGGTGGCCGCGGTGACCGCGGCGTCCGCCGCCTCCTGGTGCCGGCCCAGCACCCCGTCCAGCTCGTCCAGTTCGGCGGACCCGCGACCGCACACCTCCAGCGCGTACCGGGCCCGCTTCACCAGGATCCGCGTCCGTGCCCACGGCGCGTCGTCGGCCGCCAGCGCCGTGTCCGCGTCCACCGCGCCGCGCGCCGCCGGGACGGCGCCCAGCCGGCGCAGCCCGTCGCCGCCGTACGGCGTGGCGGCCCGGTGCAGCGGCAGCTGCTGGGCGCTCGCCGACAGCGCCGTGAACGCGGCGGCCGCCTGCGGCAGCAGCACAGCCTGCGCCCGGCCGCCCGCCGACTCCAGCAGCGGGGCATCGCCGACCAGCAGCGTCATCCGGTCCGCCAGCGCGTGCAGCCGGGCCGACCGGAGCTCCTGGAGCACCGAGGAGTGCGCCCTGGTCCGGGCCAGGGTCAGCTGCCGGTCCAGCAGCGCCCGCGCCTTGGGCGCCCCGACGTGCCCGGCCAGCATGCCCGTCCCGTCCGGATCGCTGCCGCTCAGCGAGTCCAGCGCGCCCAGCAGCCGGGCCGAACGGCGGACGTAACCGGGCTCCAGCGCCAGCAGGTTGAGCAGCCAGCGCAGCTCGGTGCGCGACTCCTGGGCCCAGGCCTGCTCGAAGACGGAGCCGAAGGTGTGCAGCAGCCCGCCGATCCGCCGGACCGCCCGCAGCAGGTCGGCGGTGCCGGCCGCCGGAACGACCGCGGCCGTCCCCGGTCTGGCGCCGACCTCGCCCACCGTCAGCGGCAGGGCGCGCAGGAACGCGCCGGCCTGGGCGGTGAGGTGGCTGGAGAGGATGTCCCCGGCGGTCGTGGTGGCGGCCGCCTGGGCCGTCATCGGCGCATCGGTCATGGCGTGGTAGATCCCCGTTCCCCCGGGTTCGTCCCCCCGGGGCTGGTGGCCGACCGCTGGAACCGGTCCCCTGCGGTTCCAGCGGCTCGCATCAGTGGTCGCGTCAGCGCGAGGCGGCGGCCCGGCGGCGCAGGCGCGAGTCGATCAGCAGATCCTGGACGTGCCGCAGCGGCCGGCCCTCGGCGTCCTGCGAGTGGCGGGTCCACGTGCCGTCCTGCCCCAGGTGCCAGGACTCGGTCTCGTCCGACATCCCGAGGTCGATCAGGCCGGAAAGCTCGGCCCGGTGGGCCGGGTCGGTGATCCGCATCAGCGCCTCGATCCGGCGGTCCAGGTTGCGGTGCATCATGTCGGCGCTGCCGATCCAGACCTCCGGATCGCTGTTGTTGCCGAACACGAAGACCCGGGAGTGCTCCAGGAAGCGGCCCAGGATGCTGCGGACCCGGACGTTCTCGCTCAGCCCCGGCACGCCCGGCCGGATCGCACAGATCCCGCGCACCCAGACGTCGACCGGCACGCCGGCCTGCGAGGCCCGGTACAGCGCGTCGATCACGGCCTCGTCGACGATCGAGTTGACCTTGAGCTTCACGTACGCCGGCCGGCCGGCCCGGTGGTGGGCGATCTCGTTGTGGATCCGGGAGACCAGCCCGTCGCGCAGGCCGCGCGGGGCGGTCAGCAGGCGGCGGTAGGACTCCCGGCGCGAGTAACCGGACAGCCGGTTGAAGAGGTCCGAGAGGTCGGCGCCGACCTGCGGGTCCGAGGTCAGCAGCCCCAGGTCCTCGTACAGCCGGGCGGTCTTCGGGTGGTAGTTGCCGGTGCCGACGTGCGAGTAGCGGCGCAGGGTGTCACCCTCCTGCCGGACCACCAGCGACAGCTTGCAGTGCGTCTTCAGCCCGACCAGGCCGTAGACCACGTGGCAGCCGGCCTCCTCCAGCTTGCGGGCCCACTTGATGTTGGCCTGCTCGTCGAAGCGCGCCTTGATCTCGACCAGGACCAGCACCTGCTTGCCCGACTCCGCCGCGTCTATCAGCGCGTCCACGATCGGCGAGTCGCCGGAGGTGCGGTACAGCGTCTGCTTGATCGCCAGGACGTCCGGGTCGGCGGCGGCCTGCTCCAGGAAGGCCTGCACCGAGGTGGAGAAACTGTCGTACGGGTGGTGCAGGAGGACGTCCCGCTCGCGCATCGCGGCGAAGATGTCCGGCTGGGACGCCGACTCGACGTCCGTCAGCCCGCGGGCGGTGCCCGCCACGAACTTCGGGTACTTCAGCTCCGGGCGGTCCAGTTCGGCGATCCCGAACAGACCGGTCAGGTCGAGCGGACCGGGCAGCGGGAAGACCTCCGCCTCGGTGATGTTCAGCTCCCGCACCAGCAGGTCCAGGATGTAGGGATCGATCGACTCCTCGACCTCCAGCCGCACCGGCGGGCCGAAACGCCGCCGCATCAGCTCCTTCTCCAGGGCCTTGAGGATGTTCTCGGTGTCGTCCTCCTCCACCTCCAGGTCCTCGTTGCGGGTCACCCGGAAGGCGTGGTGGGCGAGCACCTCCATGCCCGGGAACAGCTCCTCCAGGTGCGCGCCCATCACGTCCTCCAGCGGGACGTAACGCTGCGGCGAGGCCTCCAGGAAGCGGGCCAGCGACTGCGGCACCTTCACCCGGGCGAAGTGCTTGTGCCCCGACACCGGGTTGCGCACCACCACGGCCAGGTTGAGCGAGAGCCCCGATATGTACGGGAAGGGGTGCGCCGGGTCGACCGCCAGCGGGGTGAGGACCGGGAAGATCTTCTGCCGGAACAGGGTGTGCAGCCGGGCCTGCTCCTTCTCGGCCAGCTCCGGCCAGCGGACCACCTCGATGCCCTCGGTGGCGAGGTCCGGCAGCACCTCCTGCTGGAAGGCGGCGGCGTGCCGCGCCATCAGCTCACGCGAGCGGGTCCAGATCAGGTCCAGCACCTCGCGCGGCTGGAGGCCGGACGCGCTGCGCTGGGCGACGCCCGTCGCGATCCGGCGCTTCAGCCCGGCCACCCGGACCATGAAGAACTCGTCCAGGTTGCTCGCGAAGATGGCGAGGAACTTGGCCCGCTCCAGCAGCGGGATCCCTGGGTCCTCGGCCAGTTCCAGGACCCGCTCGTTGAACGCCAGCCAACTGCGCTCGCGGTCCAGGAAGCGGCCCTGCGGCAGTGCGTCGAACTCCTGCTCGTCCTCGGCCGGCAGCTCGGGCGGTATCCCCAGCGCACCGGACATCCTGGCCGGCGGGGACAGCGAGGCAGAGACGGGGCGGGGGATGCTCATGGGCTCCAGCTCCTCCAGCAGCAGGACGTCGTCCGGACGCGAATGGCTCTGCGGGCCGTCGTCCTCGCCCAGGGCCAACGCCCACCCGCCGGGCGCGGTCCGTACAGGGCCGGCCGGCACGTGGCGGTCGACTCTGCACGAGCGAGACACTACGGACTTCATCCTGTGATCTTCGCGGCAGCAATTGAATCCACGGTAAACACCGCATGGCCAGGAGGAAAGCTGAGTCGGTCGGGGCAAGGGCCGGTGACGTCCGACCCCTTGCCCCGGACCGCCCGGAGCCGCTAGGCCCTGCCCGGTCCTGTAGGTCCTGTAGGTCCTGTAGGTCCTGTCCGGTCCTAGGCTGCCTGGTCCGCGCGGTACTGGACGCGGTACATGAGGTCCACCTCGTGGATGGTGAACCCCAGTCGTTCATATACCCGCACCGCGGCCGGATTGTCGGCGTCGACGTAGAGCAGGACCGTCTCCAGTCCGCGCTCGCCGGCGTCCGAACCGGTCAGGTGACGCAGACCGGCAGCGGTCAGGGCACGGCCGAGACCGCTGCCCTGCTCGGCCGGGTCCACCCCGACCACGTAGACCTCGCCGAGCGCCGGCTCGGTGGCGGTGGCCGGGTGCACCTTCGTCCAGTGGAAGCCGACCACCTTGCCGCCCCGGGTGGCGAGGAAGAAACCGGCCGGATCGAACCAGGGCTCGGCCAGCCGCTCGGCCAGGTCCCGCTCCGTCCAGGAGCCCTGCTCCGGGTGGTGGGCGAAGGCCAGCGCGTTCAACCGCAGCCACTCGGCGTCGTCCTCGCCGGGGCGGAAGGTCCGGAGCTCGACGCCCTCGGGGACGGCGACGGCCTCGGTCTGCGGCCCGGTGCGGCGCATCTGCCGCAGCTCTCGGACCAGCTCGGCCCCGTACCGGCCGGCCAGGTGCCGGGCCGCCGGGTGACCGCCGTGCACCCAGAAGTCCACCGCGTCGCGGCCGGCCCGGTGGGCCTGTGCCAGCACCGCGTCCACCAGCGGCCGGGCCAGGCCGCGGCCGCGGGCGGCCGGGTCGACCACCAGCTCGGCGGCGGGGTTGGCGGCGGGATTGGCGGCGGAGCCCTCCTGGACTTCGAGCTGTCCGTAACCGACGGCGGCGGCGTTCTCACTCTCGATGAAGTGGCTCACGCCGGGGCGCGGCGTATCCGAGGAACGCAGCCGAAGCCGGCCCTGCTCGGACACGGCAGCCCGGCCGTCCACCGCCTGGGCGTCCGCCAGAACGCGCAGGGCGCCGTCGCGCTGCTCGGGGCGGAGCACACTGTTCGCAATGACCGCTGTCTGATCGTCCATGCCCCGACGATACGTCACCGGAAATGCAAAGAACCCCCATCCGGTTTCCCGGATGGGGGTTCTCTGTGAATGATTGTTCGGCGGCGTCCTACTCTCCCACAGGGTCCCCCCT
>NZ_JBHWIO010000109.1:0-29205 GCF_042732075.1 Kitasatospora sp. NPDC059812 | reverse complement strand
CGGCCGCACGGGCGGTTCCTCGCGGGCCGCGCCGACGGGCGGAGCAGCGGGCGGGGCGGCAGCAGGCGGGGCGGCGGCAGCAGGCGGCGCGGCGGCGGGCGCAGCAGCGGCAGCAGGCGGCCCGGCGGCAGAGCCGGGAGCCGCCGAGGTGGCGGCAGCCGCCCCCGACCAGCCCAGGTAGGCACCGCAGTTGCCGCAGAAGTCGTCCCCGTCCTCGTTGGCCACTCCGCACTCGGGACACGTACGCATTGCTCAGCTCTCTTCCGCACCGAGTGGACCGAGTGGACCGGATGAACCAGGTGAACCAGGTGGACCGGACGGACCAGGCGGCCCGGACAGGACCTCCACCCGGCAGGTCAGGTGGACCGGGCAGGACGCCCGGACGACAGCCAGCACCTGCTCCTCGTCCACCGCCGGGGTGCGCTCGGGCCAGACCCGTACCAGCAGTTCCCCGGAGGGCGGGGGCGGCAACTCCGCGCCCGCGGTGGTGGACCAGGCCACGCCGCCGCCGTCCACGATCTGCGCGCCGACGCCGAGGATCAGCCGCAGCCGTTCCCGGAGCCCGCGCCGGGTGCCCCGCCACCGGTGCAATTCGACCGCGCGGCCGACCACGGCCCGGCGGACCTCCTCCGGCCAGGCCGGGTCGGTCTCGACGGCGACCCAGTCCGCCAGCCACTCGACGAAGTCGGCCGGGGCCAGGCGCGGTTGGAAGTAGGCGGGCAGGTTGTCCAGGGTGGCGAAGACCGGGGCGAGGACGGTGTCCAGGCCTGCGGTGAACCGCTGGGCGAAGTCGTCCTCGGCGTAGAGCGCGGGCAGGAGTTCGCCGATCGGATGCGGGCTGGGCAGCCCGGGGACGGCCGCTCTGCTCATCGCTGACCGTCCGCCGGGAGCGCGGCGACCACGACCTGGTGCTGGTGCGAGAAGACCAGCGCGTCCGGGGCGACGTCGACCCGTTCGGCGGGCGCGCCCCGGCGCCCGGTGATCGGATCCGCCGGGAAGAGCCGCAGTTCCTCGACCGCCGTGACCCCGGCCACCTGCTGGAGCACCGCGAACACCTCCCCGTACTGCACGGCCCGGCCGAACGGCCAGCCCCTTCCGTCGGCGCCGCCGCGCAGCGGGTTGAGGTGCCGGAACAGGGCCGCGAGCGCCGCCTCCCGGACCCGGTCGCCGTCCGGGGAGCGGGTCGCGAGCCGGGCGACCACCGTCACCCCCTGGTAGTCGGGCGGTTGGACGACGAGCCGGGTCCCGACGAGCCGCCGCTCGTCCAGGGCCGACGCGATGGCCGACAGCACCTGCTCGCCGGGGATCAGCTGCTCGAACCGCAGGCGGTCGCCCTCGTCCGCGACCGCGTCGGGGACCACCAGCACCCGCACCGCGCCCGCCTCCCCGGCGACGGCCGGCGCGCAGCGCACCCGGGCCGCCGAGGGGGCGGCCTGCCGGGCGATCAGCTCGAAGTCCCCGGCGGTGACGGCCCGTTCCTGGAGCCGCAGCAGGTGGGGGGCGCGCACCTTGGCGTTCTCCACCGTTTCGCCGTCGACCCCGCCCCTGGCCGCCTCGCGGTTGTCGACCCTGGCCACGTACGGGACGGAGCTGCGCAGCACCGTGATCGTCGCCCGGGCGACGTTCCCGGCGGTGCCGCCGCCCGTGCGGTAGTGCGGTACCCGCAGGTGTGCGCCCTTGGGCGGCACCGCGCCGAAGGCGTGCAGGCCTCCGTCGGGTTCCCGGACGGCGGGCGGGAACGCGAACTCGCCCGTGGTCGCGTCGATCACCACGTGCCGGTCGGTCGGCGCCGAGTCGCCGAAGTGCTCGACGGCCGTCCACCGCTCCCAGCCGTCGCCGGCCGCGACCTCGACCACCGGGGGCCCGCCGTCGAGCAGGACGGGCGGCCTGGCGAGCCGGAAGCGCTGGCCCGCGACGCCCTCCGAGGTGCCGAGCGGCGCGTCGGTCACGGTCTGGGCGTGCACGACGGTCGCGGTGCCGCCGACCGTGAACACCTCCGCGCGGCGGATCGTCGGGGACTCCGCGTAGAACGGCTGGCCCGGCTCCGGCGCGGACACCCGGCAGCGCAGCCAGCCCGCCCGGCGCCCGGCGACCACCGAGGCGACCTGCCCGGCGGGCACGAACACCACCACCTCGCCGGGCCGGTTGAGGCCGCCGGTGGTGTCGGAGCCGGTCTCGCAGGCGATCCACCGCGCGCCGTCCCACACCTCCCACGCCAGCGGGGGCTGGCGCGGGTCGACGCCGACGCCCTCGACCCGGCTGTCCAGCCGGACGACGAGGATGCAGCGCGGCACGACGACGGGCAGCGCGAACAGCATGGCGTCCCCGACCTGGGGGCGCGGCTGGAAGCACGGCACGTCCACGCCGTCGGCCAGCCGAGCCGTGGCGTCGGTCTGCTCCCCCGCGGCGGAGACGGTGACCAGCCGGTCGAGGGAGCTGGGGACGACGGGCAGGTCCTCGGCGGTGGAGAACACCACCGCCTCCTCGGTCTCGGTCCGCAGCGTGGACACCTCGGTGCCCGCCCGCAGCAGCACCGTCTCGGGCTGCGGGGCCGACAGCCAGAAGTCGACCTCGGCGGTCGCCGCGGCCGGCGGGAAGAGCCGGACGCCCAGCAGGTCGAGGAAGGCGGAGTAGTTCTTCTCCGGCACCCGGTTCAGCCGGTAGAGCAGCTGGTCCACCATGTACGCGAAGGTCTCGATCAGGGTGACCCCGGGGTCGGACACGTTGTGGTCGGTCCACTCCGGGGCCCGCTGTTGGACGAACCGCTTGGCCTCGTCGACGAGTTGCTGGAACCGGCGGTCGTCCAGGTTCGGGGAGGGCAGTGCCATCAGCTCACTCCCCCGGTCACGCCCAGGGCACCCGGGACGTCCTGGACGTCCGGGGCGTCCGGCGAGCTCGGGATGGTGTAGAAGGGAAAGACCAGGTTGCGGCGGTCGTTGGTGGACCGCACGGTGTAGTGGACGTCGATGTAGAGCGTGCCGTCGTCGACGGTGTCGAAGGCGATCACGACGTCGTCCACCTCGATCCGCGGCTCCCAGCGTTCCAGCGCGGTGCGCACCTCGCGCGCGATCCGGCCCGCCGTGCCGCCGTCGCTCGGCGCGAACACGTACTCGTGGATGCCGCAGCCGAACTCCGGGCGCATCGGCCGCTCCCCGGGGGCGGTGCCGAGGATCAGCCGGATGGCCTCCTCGATCTCCCGGTCCCGGTCCACCATGCCGATGCCGCCGGTGGCGTTCACCCGCAGCGGGAAGGCCCAGCCTCGCCCGATGAAGCCGCTCACGCGACGCCCCCGATCAGCACGTTGAGGGCGCCGGTGACGATCTTCGCGCCGCAGGCCGTCTGGTCGCCCATCCGCGCCGCGGGCAGCCCACCGATCAGGACCAGGCCCCCGGCCGCCGCCGTGGGGCTGGGCATGACGACGTTGCCGGGCCCGAGTTCCACGTGCGGCACGCACACGTGCAGGCTGCCGGTGACGGCGGCCGGGCGGCCGCCGATCAGCACGGTCGCCACCGCGAGGGCGCCTGGTGGCGGGGTGGTGATGGCACCGCCGTCGCTGGTGGTGTCACCCATCCGGGCTGCGGGGGGCATCTGCGTTCTCCAATCGGGTGGTTCGAGGGGGCCGGAGGGTCGAGCCGTACTGACGGTGATTCAGCTGACAGTGACTCAGTTGATGCGCACGAGAGCCGCCTTGAGCACCGCCAGCGCGCCGCCGTCCACGGTGACCCCCGTACGGCCGGTGACGTTCACCGATCCCCCGCGCAGGTTCACCGCCCCGGCGCCGGCGTCGATGGTGATGCCGGTGGAGGACAGCCGCACCGAACTCGCCGCCGCCGCACCGGCCGCGCCGAAGACGGTCAGGACGATCTCGCCGCGCTGCTCGTCCAGCCGCACCTCCAACTTCCGGTCCCCGCTGGCCAGCCGGACGCCGGACTGGCCGCCCGGCACGTCCAGCAGTTCCAGGCGGTGGCCCGAACGGGAGACCAGCGAGCGGCGGTTGACCTTCCCGCCGGCCGAATCGACCAGCGGCACCTCGTGGGGCGAGGGCTTGTCGACGCCGTTGTAGAGGCCGCCCAGCACGTACGGGCTGTCCAGGCTGCCTTGCTCGAAGCCGACCAGCACCTCGTCGTTCACCTCGGGGCTGAACACTCCGCCGCCGCCCTGCCCGCCCCACTGGACGGTGCGCACCCAGTCGGAGACGTAGGTGTCGTCCAGCCACGGGAACTTCAGCCGCACCCAGCCGCGTTGCGCGCCCCCCGGCTCCCGGACGTCGGTGACCACGGCGACGGCCAGGCCGGGCATCCGCGGCCCGCGCGGCACCGCGCTGCCCCCGGCGACGAGCCCCGCGAGAGAGCGGTCCGGCGCCGCGCTGACCACCACAGTCGTCCGGTAGCCGCGGAAGGGCTCCAGCAGGTGGCGCACCGCGGTGGCCGTGTAGCGGCCCGAGAAGGCGGCGCCGACGTTGCCCAGGGCGACCGGAACGCCCGCCCGCAGCTTCGGGTTGCCCTCGACGACCACCTCCAGCTCACCGAACCCGGCGGCCACCGAGGCGGCGACCGAGCCGGCCGCGGCCGCCGTCTCCGCCTGCGTGCGGTACGGGGTGTCGGTGACGGTCATCCGCGCCTGCCCCGAGAAGGCGGCGGCCGCCGTCGACGGGCTCATCCCGGGCCGCACCGTCTCGCTGGCCACCGACGGCTCCGTGGCGACCAGGGCCTTCTTGGTGAGGACGTTCCAGCCGCGCACCTCGACGGTGTCCGCCCCGCCGCCGCCCGTCAGCACACCGCGCAGCTCCAGCAGGTTCCGGCCGTACTCCAGGACCAGCGGGTTCTGCGGAGCGGGCGTCGAGGGGGCCGGGGCCGAGGAGGCCTGCTCGGGCTTGACGAACTCCAGCAGCCCCTCGTCGTCCGCCCGCACCTGCGCACCGCTCTCCTGCGCCAGGTACTGGAGGAACTCCCAGTCCGAGACGTTGGCCTGCGACAGCTGCTCGTGGACGACGGGGAACGCGTCGACCCGGCCGCAACCGAGCCCGGCGCCCGCGGCGACCTGACGGACGATGTCCGCCGTCGACATGTTGCGGAACGCCTTCACCCGGCGCCCGCGCATCAGCCGGTGGGTGATGGCGGACGCCCGCACCACGGTGAACGAGCCGGTGGTGTCCACGTCCAGCTCCAGCGCCGTCACCTCGCCGGTGAACAGCCGCACCTGCGCGTTACCCTGCACCGTCATCACGGAGACCCGCAGCCGGGTGCCGATGGTGACCCCGGTCGCGGAGAGGAAGGTGTGGTCCGCGTCGCGGAACATCAGCACGGCCGTGTCGGGCAGGCCCGTGCTCTCCTCGATGTCGCAGGAGACCAGCTGGGCCGCCCAGACCGGCGGCAGCGGGCCGGGCGCCTCGACGATCGGATCCGCGGCGAAGGAGCGGCCGCCGCGTGCCTCGGGAGTGGTCATGACCGCCCTCCTCGGGTGGGCTCGTCGATCCCCGGCACGATCAGTTCCACCCCGGGGACGAGCACCATCGGGTCGTCGATGTCGTTGGCCTCGGCGATGGTGCGCCAGGCCGTCGCGTCGCCGTACTCGCGCCAGGCCAGCAGCGGCAGGCTGTCGCCCGCGATCACCCGGTGGGTGCTGCGCGCCTCCATCGAGCCGGAGGTCGGGTTCTGGCCCGGCGTGTCGACACTGGCCTCGTCGATGGTGAACGAGCAGGTGGCCCGCAGCGGCTTGCCGTCGACGTCGAACAGCGAGTAGGTGACCTGAAGGCCGGTCAGCACGCCGTTGAACGACGTCGTCGACGACGTGCCCCAGTCCAGCCGGATCCACGGGCTCGCCGGCTTCTTGCGCGCCAGGCTGGCCGGAGTCGGCACACAGGCCGTCATCAGCTGCTCCACCGCCTTTTCCACGGAGTCGTCATGGGTCGCCGTCGCATCGAGGAACACCTCCATGGACAGCGAGCGGGGCCCGCTGCCGACGAACTCGGGCAGCGCGGACTCGGCGGCCATCCGGGACGGGGTGCGGCGCCACTCCGAGGACTTCCGCAGCACCAGGCTCGACGGGTTGAACTGAAGCGGGAGCCTCGCGATCACCCCGCCGGGCTGGGCGCCGACCGTCGCCGGCGGCTCCATGATGGCCAGTTGGGCCCGGGTGACACTCGCGGGGACGTCTGACATCCCGCACCTCCTTCCGTTCGTCGTCCGATGGGTGGCCTGCGCCGGGTGCGGCGCGCCGTCACGATGACGGGCGCAGCCCGGCGTGGGCGATCTCCAGGGACTCCATCGCCGCCTGCGAGTTCGCCGGGTCGAACGACGGGCCCTGCCAGCGGACGGGCACGATGCCGAGCACCTGCCAGCTGACGATGGGGCTCAAGTCTGGCCGCAGGGCCACGATTTCACCGTTCTTGGGCTGGACCCGCCGCACGGTCTCGTCCAGCCAGCGGGCGATCTTGACGGTGTCCGCGGTGACCGCGCGGGTGAGCGTGATGTTCGACCAGGTGATCCGGCCCGGCAACTGCCAGGAGAAGCCGTTGTTGCCGCCCTCGGCGTACTGGTGGATCTCGACCTCGGCGCCCAGCCCCGAGCACGTCGTGAACTCGCCCAGGTCGTTGCCGCCGATCGTGAGCTTGAAGAACACGCTCGTCGCGAAGATGTTGTCGGTCATTCCTGCCTCCGTCGCCCTGCCCACCTGCCACCTGCCACTGCCCGTCTGTCCGCCTCGCCCCGAGCGCTCAGCGACGGCCGTCGTACGGCCGCCCGGCGCGCTCCCTCCCCCTGCGCAACTCCGCGCGCAGCAGCCGTCCGACGGGCTCGATCAGGCGTCGGGCCAGTTCGTCGAGGTCGGCCCCCGACGTGGGCCCGGTCGACGATCCGCCGCCCGGCTGAGCGGGCGGGGCCGCGGTCGGCGGCGGGGACGAGGCGGTGGTCTGGACGGTCACCGGAGTGCGGGCCGGTACGGCGGTCAACGGCACCCCGTGCAACCCCGCCTGCTCCGCCACCCGTTGCAGCACCCGGGCGGTATCGCTCGCCGGCCGCGCCGCCCGGGCCGCCCCGCCGGCCGCCCCCGCCCCGCCCGGGGCGGGCGCGGTCCACGACCACGACCCGGTGCGCAGCGCCGACTCCCCACCCGCCCCCGGTCCGCCGAAGCCGCCCCCCGCGACGCCCGGCGCCCAGGCGCCACCGCCCGGCAGCGGCGGCGCCGCGGACGCGGGCACGGCCGGGCCGGCGGGCCCGGCGACCGGCAGCCGCTGGACCATCGCGGGGACCGCCGGGGACGCCGGGGCGCTCGGCGGGGCGCTCGGCGGGGTGAGTCGCACCAACGGCACGCTCGGAACACGGCCACCGGAGGGGGCAACGGACGCGGACGCAGGACGCCCCCCGCGAGCGGCGGGGACGGCGGGGACGGCGGGGGCTGCGGCAGGCGTCGACGCATCGGCGGAGAACACCGGTCGCACGGTCGGCTCGACCGGGCCGGGGGCGAGGGCAGAGCCGGCAGCAGCGGCAGCGGCAGGGCCCGCGGACACCGAGCGCTGCACGCTCGCAGCGCGCCCGGCACGGGAGGCGCCCACAGCCGCCGGGCCGGCATCGGCCACGACGACCGGGGGTGCTGGACGCTCCCCGCGCCGCACCCGACCGGCGGGAACCACGACAGGCACCGCAGCACCTCGCGGCTCCGCCGACCGGACACCCGGCTCGACAGAGCTCGGACCGCCGGAGACCGACCGCTGCACCGCCGGACCACGGCCGCCACGCTCCACAGCCACCGGCGGCACGGGAGTCTCCCCGCGCCGCACCCGCCCGGCCGGGGCGATGGCGGGCGCTACGGGCTGCCCGTCCGACGCCTCCGGGCGAGATCCCCCGGCCGTCGTCGAACGCTGCACACCCGCCCGCCCCGCAGGAAGAGCGCCGCGCTCCGACCGGCGCGCATCCGCCTCCCTCGGGCCAGTTCCGGGGCCGGCAGCCACCGGACCGGAACCACCAATCGCCGGACCCCGCACACCTGCACGCCCCGAGGGGGCACCACCGCGCCCTGACGGCCGCGGCCCCTGCGCCGCCGAGCCGACCGACGCCGACGAGCGCGCGTCCGCCTTCACCGGGCCGGCGCCGCCGGCCACCGAACGCTGCACGCTCGGACGCCTCACAGCAGCAGAACGCCCTACCGCACCCGCGCCGGCAGAGTCCGCAGAGCTGCCGGACGCCGATCCCCGCGCACCCGCACGCGCCACCACGGCACCCCGCGCACCCGGCACCGCCGGGGCGGTGCCTTCCGGGTCCGAGGGGGATTCCGGGGACGCCGGGCGCGCAGCGTCGGGTCGGCTCGCCTGTGCCCGTCGGGGCAGGCGCAGGACGGCGGCGGCCCGGTGCCGCCAGCTCGCGGGTGCCGCCGGTTCCGGGGCCGACGGCACTTCGGTGCGCACGGGCGGCTCCTGCGGCCAGGCGGCCCTGACCACGGGTGGGGCGGGCGCGGGCACGCGGCCGGACACCGGTGCGGGCGCCGTCGCCGGTGCGGCGAGCGTGGACGCCATGCGGCGCTCGCCGAGCAGGCCGAGCGTGCGGTGGCCCGGCCCGGCCGCCGGACGTGCGGCGGTGCCGCCGATCGGCGAGCGGGCCACGACCAGCGGGCCGGGCTCGCCCGGCGAAGCGGTCGGCCGCACCTCCCGGGCGCCACCGGTACCACCGGCACCACCGGCGCCACCGCTGCGCCGGGCCCGGCGGGCCGGGTCCTGCGGTACCGTCCCAGGGGGAGACTGCGGCCCGGCCGCGGGGCCGGGCTCGGTGGAGCCGCCCTGCCCGCTCGTGTCAGCGCTTCGCGTGCCGGGCGCAGCCGCACGCTGGACTGCCGTGGCGCCCGGCGCGGCGGCGGCCGTGCCCGTGGCGCGAGGAGCGCCTTCCGGGCTCGGGGGCGCCACGCTTCGGCCGGCCGGCTGCGGCGGTGCGGAAGTGGCGGGGGTGGCGGGAGTCGCTGGGGTGTCAGCAGTCGCTGGGGCGCCGTGGCCCGGGGCCGTGGTCCGCCGGACGGGGCCGCGCCGGCCGTCGGCCGTACCGGCGGCCCGTGCTCCGGGTGCCGCACCCGCCGTCGGCGGCAGCGCGGTCAGCGGCGCACCCAGGCCCCCGTGCGTGCGGGCGTTGGACGATTCGGGGCGCGCCTGTTCGGTACGCGGCTGTTCGGTACGCGGCTGTGTGGCGCGCTGCGCGGCGGTCGGACCGCCGCCGGTCTGGACGGCGCGCTGCACGGGGCCGTCCCCGCGCCGTCCGGGCTCGGGGCGGGCTAGGCGGGCCGGGCGCGCCGGGCTGCCCGGTGCCGACGGCTCCGCACCGTCCGACCCGCTCCCCGCCGGAGCAGTCGGCTGCGCGGGCGGGGAGACGATCGGCATCGGCCCGTGCCCGACCCCTGGGCCGGGTACGGGACCGAGGCCTGACGCGCCGTCGGCGTTGAGCCGTGGCGAGGCGCTGGCGGGCAGCGAGGTCAGCGGGGCACCGAGCACGGGTCGGCCCGGCGCGGCGCCTCCCCTCGTGCTGCCTCCCCTCGCGGCGCGCTGAACGGCATTGCCGGTGCTCGGGGTCGGGGCACCGGTCGGCCGCACCGGGGCCGGCTCGGAGGTCTCGGACGGCCGCGCAGTGGCACCCGGCTCCACCACGGGCGGCGCGACAGCGGCGGAACGCTCCACCACCGTCGCAATCGCGGGCCGTTCCACCGGTGCCGCGCCCTCGGGCCGCTCCACCGGCGCGACGGCAGCGGAACGCTCCACCGTCGCCGCGCTCGCGGAACGCTGCACCGGCCGGGGCGGGATCACGGCCACCGCACGCGGCGGCAGCGACCGGGGGCGGGGTGCGGTGGTCAGGGGCTTCCCGACGCGGCGCGACGGGACCGGCCTGGTCGGCTTGGTAGGCCCGGAAGCCGGCGCCTCTGAGCCGTGGGCGGCGGCGGGCGCGGGGGCAGCCGGCGCGGCGCCGCCCTCGGCGGCCACCGCCCGTGCGGGCAGCCGTCGCACCGCGGCGCCGGACCTCTGCACCTGCCGCACCCGACCGAGCCCGCCCGTCGCACCCGGCCCGTCCCCCGCCGAAGCCGAAGCCAGGACCGAATCCGAGGCCGGATCCGAAGCCACCGACGGCGCCACCGCCGGTGCGACGTACGGCAGCACGGGCCCGTCCGCCCCGGCGGAGACCGCCGGGCCGAGGGGCCGTGCCACCGCCCGCAGGATGCCCGCCGGGGCGGACGGCAGGACCGCGTGTCCGAGTGCGCCGGTCAGCGAGGGGTTCTGCCAGGAGGCGAGCCGGGACCGGAACCGCAGGCCGTCGCTGACCCCGCCCGCCGCCCCCGCGAGGGTCGGGGTCAGGGGCGCGACCGCGCGCCAACCACCGTCCGGGGCGGGCACGTCGGCCCGGGGCGCGGGAGCCGCGTCACCCGTGCCGCCCGTAACACCTGAGACACCCGAGGTACCCGGGGCACCCGAAACGCCCGCCTCGCCCGGGCCGCCGGCCTTCCGCCGTCCGAGCCGGTCCCGAATCCCCATCCCGCGCTCACCCGCCTTCGTTGACGCGGGTGTTGATCCGCGCGATCTCCCGCACCCACGCGCGGCGTTCCTGGTGGGACAGGTCGAGGATGTCCTCCCGCTGCCAGTGGAAGTGGTAGGCGATGTACGCGACCTCCTCGTACAGCCGGGTGGTCGCGTACGTCACCATTCCCCCAGGCGCCCACCAGCGAGGTCGACTTCGAAGGCGCCGTCGCAGTGCGGGCAGGTCACCGCGGCGCGGGTGTGGCCCTCGCTGTTGATCCGCTGGTAGAAGTCCTGGAGGAACGCGACGTCGGTGGCGTACATCTGCTCGACGACGCCGGCGTGCACGTCGGTGACGGTGCCGAGCCGGGTGATCACGTGGCTGAGCAGCACGACGCTCAGGTACGCCGGGTTCTCCTTGACCCGCAGGTCGATCTGGGGCATGAGTTCGTCCCGCGCGGTGGCCAGGCGCATGGCGCCGTGCCGGTGCAGGGTGCCCTCGTCGTCCAGGTATCCGCGCGGGAGCTCGAACTCGAACTCCGTGTGCAGTCCGTGCCCCTGGGGGCCCCGCCCCCGCTGCGGCGCGGCGGCCTGCGGGGCCGGGGCCGCGGCGGGAGCGGGGGCGGCTGCCGGAGCCTGCTCCAGGAGTTCGTCGAGGCTGATCCGTCGTCTCATTCGACGGTGATCTCCTCGAACACGATGGTCACCGTCTCGGTCGCGGCGCTGGACTCACCGGCGGTGAGGGTGGGGCCCTCCCACCGGCTGGCCCAGGCGTTCATCAGCTGGATCCGCCGGAGCGTGGCGCCGGTGGTGTCCTTGACCTCGATGGTGAGGTTCTGGCGCGCGGTGTTGATCGCGCCGTTGTTGAGGGTCTCGTTGATCCACTTGGTGAACGCCCCGCTCTTGTCGAGCCCGCGGGTGATCGTCACCTCGCCCGGCAGCCGCGCGCCGGGCTGTTTGCGGACGATCAGCTTGCCCTGCTGGGTCACCTGCTTGTACTCGACGACGTCCTGGTCGACGGTCAGGTTGCTGATCTCCTTGACCGACTCGACGTTGTAGCCGCCGAGTTGGACGCCGAATATGTGTGTGGAGAGCGGATCGCCTTCAGCCATGACTTCCTGTCACCTTCCGGTCTGTGCTGGCCTGCTGGTCACTCGTTGACGAGGCTCGTGCTGTCCGAGAACTGGGACAGCCGGAACACCACGAACTCGGCGGGCTTCACCGGAGCGACCCCGATCTCGCACACCACCTGCCCGAGGTCGATGGACTCCTGCGGGTTGTTCTCACGGTCGCACTTGACGTAGAAGGCCTCCGCGGCCGTCGCGCCGAACAGCGCGCCGCGCCGCCACTCCTCGGTCAGGAACGCCGTGATGTTGCGGCGGATGCTCGACCACAGCCGGTCGTCGTTGGGCTCGAACACCACCCACTGGGTTCCCAGGAGGATGGACTCCTCCAGGTAGTTGAAGAGCCGCCGCACGTTGAGGTAGCGCCACGCCGGGTCCGAGGAGAGGGTCCGGGCGCCCCAGATCCGGATGCCGCGCCCGGGGAAGGCCCGCACGCAGTTGACGCCGATCGGGTTCAGCAGGTCCTGCTCGCCCTTGCTGAGGCGGATCTCCAGGTCCACCGCGCCGCGGATGACCTCGTTGGCCGGCGCCTTGTGCACGCCGCGCTCGGCGTCGCTGCGCGCCCACACGCCGGCGGCGTGCCCGCTCGGGGGGACCATCGTGTTGCGGCCGGTCGCCGGGTCGAACACCTTGATCCACGGGTAGTACAGGGCCGCGTAGCGGGAGTCGAAGCCCGCCTCGTTGTTGCGCCAGTTGCGCATCTGCTGGGCGCTCAGCCCGGGCGGGGAGTCCAGGACGGCGATCCGGTCGCCCATCTGCTCGCAGTGCGACATCACCGCGAGCTGGACGGTCCGCACGCCCTCGGCGTCGATGTCGCCGCGCTGGTAGGCGCTCATCAGGTCGGGCACCGCGACCATGGTGATCTCGTCGATCGCCTCCAGGCCGGAGAACCCGGTGCGGGCCGAGGCGTCGCCGATGTACTCGGCGGGGCTGAGCCGGGTCGTGGCGGCGGGGGCGACCGGCCCGGGCGCGGGGGCGGCGGCGAGGGCGAGCGTCTGGCGCTCCGGGCGGCTCGGCGCGGTGCCCGGCTGCTCGCTGACCGCGACGAGCTTGGACTCGCGCAGCTGGGTGACGACGTAGCCCTTGGTGTTCTTGCGGGTCGAGACGTCGTACGTCTCGGCGACCTCGGTGCCCTTGCGGACCACCAGCCGGAACCGGTCGTCGGGGACGTTCTCGCCCTCGACGTCGGCGATCTCGACGGTCAGGTCGGCGCCCGCACCGGGCAGGGCCGTGAACAGGAAGCCGGCGTGGGCGGTGGGCGCGGGCGCCGATCGGGCGACCGGCGGCCAGCCGCCGGCCGCCTCGCCGCCGGGCTCGCCGATCCGCACGACGTAGACGGCGCCGCCGCCGTTGGCGAAGAAGCCGTAGACGGCGTGGGGCAGGTAGGTGCCTTCGGAGAAGCCGCCGAACTGCTGGACGTACTGGTCCCAGTTGGTCACCAGGGTGGGCTCGTGGAAGGGGCCGGTCTGGGCGAAGCCGACGAGGGCGGCGACGGCAGTGCCGACACCCTCGATCGGCCGGGCACCGGACTGGACCTCCTCCACGTACACGCCCGGGGTGAGGTACGACGGCATGCTCGCTCCTTCGGGGTGGCCGATCATTCGCCACCGAGTCTGCTGCCGGGCCGCCGCCCGCGACATGTCCGCAGGTCCCGGACCAGGGGCAGAGCCGCTGCCCCGGCGGGCACCCCGGCAGGGCCTCACCGGTCGTCAGTCGGCCGGTGGCCTCCCGCCCGCGCGCTCAGGCCCGCCCGGTGCCCCCGGAGGCACGCGACCACGGCCCGAACTCGCTCTCCAGGACCAGCCGGCCGAGCTTGCGGTACTCCCGCTCGACCGCGAACACCAGCTCCGCCATGCCCAGCGGGCGGCCCGTCTCGGCGGCCAGGTAGGCCGCGGTCACCGCGCAGGCCCGGATGGAGCCGCCGGCGAGCTCGAAGTGCCGTGCGCAGAACGCCAGGTCGAGGTCGTCGCCGCGGGGGATCCGCGGGCCCAGGCAGCGCTCCCACAGGGCGTGCCGCTGTTCCTCGTCCGGCACCGGGAACTCCGCGATGACGTCCAGCCGCCGGGTGAACGCCTCGTCGAGGTTGGCGCGCAGGTTGGTCGTCAGCACGGCGATCCCGTCGAAGGACTCCATCCGCTGCAACAGGTACGCCGACTCCACGTTGGCGTGGCGGTCGTGGGCGTCCTTGACCTGCGACCGCTTGCCGAAGATCGCGTCGGCCTCGTCGAACAGCAGGACGGCGTTCACGTGCGAGGCCTCGGTGAAGATCCGCTCCAGGTTCTTCTCCGTCTCGCCGATGTACTTGTCCACGACGGTGGACAGGTCCACGACGTACAGCTCCATGCCGAGTTCGGCGGCGACCACCTCGGCCGACATGGTCTTGCCGGTGCCGGACTCCCCCGCGAACAGTGCGATCACCCCGCGCCCGCGCCCTCCGCCCGGCCGCATCCGCCATTGGCCGAGCACCTGGTCGCGGTGCCTGGCGCGCAGCGCGAGCTCGTGCAGCTGGCGCGCGGTGGGCTCGGGCAGCACCAGGTCGTCCCACCCGACGGCGGGCTCGATCCGGCGGGCGAGGCGGGCGAGCCCCGCCCCGTTCTGCGCCCGCACGGCGGCCCGCAGGTCGTCGGCGGTCACCGGGCGGTGTTCGGCGGCGGCCGTCCTGGTGGCGACCCCGGCGGCCCTGGCCACCTGGTCCTCGTCCAGCTGGTACGGGGCGACGGCCTCGGCCAGCTCGGGGCCGAGCACACCCTCGTACAGCCCTTCCGGTTCACCCGAAGGCTCACCCGCAGGCACACCCGAAGCCCCGCCCAGCGCGTGCGCCCAGCGTTCGGCGCGCTGCGCCGGGTCCAGCGGCGGGGCCACGAGCACCACCGGGCTCTCCTGCGCCCACGTCGGGTCCCACGGGCGCGCCCCGTGCACGAGCAGTGGCACCTCGGCGAGTTCCGCGCAGAGCTCGCGCAACAGCCCGGCCCGCTCCGGGCGTTCGGGTTCGAGCCGCTCCAGCGGGCCCAGCACCACACCGCTGCCGCTCAGCCGCGCCTCCCGGGCGAGCGCCCGGACCACGGCCTCCGGGGGGCGGGCGGCGAGCGCCGTGACGTCGACGACCAGGGCCCGGCGGCCGAGGCCCGCGAGGGCGTCGACCGCGAGCCGTCCGGCGTTGCCGCCCCGGTCCAGCAGGTGCACCAGTCCGCCGCCGTTGGCCACGGTGGCGCGCAGCCGGCGCGCGGCCTGCGGCGGGGTGCCGGCGCCGGCCCGGCCGACGCGGACCAGCCCGCGCAGCGCGCCGTCGGGTTCGTCCGAGCCGAGCAGATGGGCCGTCACCCGGTCGGGCAGGCGCAGGCCCCGGGAGAGCAGCGGGCGCTCCGGTTCGGTGATCTCCAGCAGGCCGCCGGCGATCAGCGGGGCCTGGGCGGTGAAGCGGAACCGGCCGGCGCCCGCCCCGGACCGCCCGCACAGTTCGAGCGCGAGCCCGATGGTCGGCCGGCGCAGGGTCAGGTCGTCGTTGAGGTACCCGTAGAGCCGTTCGAAGCGGGTGTCGAGGTCGGGGGCGAGTGCCACCAGCAGGAGTTCGAGGTCCAGCGGGAGCAGTCCGAAGCCGTCGACGAGCCGTTCGGTCCTCGATCCGGGCGGTGGCGGCGGCGGTTCTCCGAGGTCGGCGCCGGACCGGCCCGTCGCGGCGGGCGCCGCGAGGATCCGTTCCGCCGCCTCCGGGGTGAGGTACTGGCCCCGGTACGGGTCGTCCGGGTCCGGGTCGTCGGCCCTGCGCTCGCGGACGGCGGCCCGGATCCGCTGTTCGAGGCGGCTCAGCCGCTCCCACAGGTCGTCCAGGTCGGCGGCGGGCCCGCTGGTGGCCGCCGGTTCCAGGTCGAGGGTCATCGCGGCGCACCGCCGCGCCGTCTGCGGCCGGGCGGCAGCCGGCGTTCCCGGGGCGCGGCGAAGCCGTCCGCGCCGGGGTCCGTGCCGCCCTCGTAGCGCAGCCGGCGGCCCGGGTCGGCCGGGTCGACCGAGTCGGCTGTGGCCTCCGGGGCGTCCTCGTCCCTCTCGCCGCCCTCGCCGTCCTTGCCGCTCTTGTCGACGGCGCGCAGCACGAGCCCGTCGGTGACCGGGGGCCCCGCCGGGGCACGCTGGCCGGACAGCGGGGCGAGCACCCTGAGGTCGATCGAGGGTTTCAGCTCGCCGCCGAGGGCCGACCACACGTCGGACACCGACGGCATGCCCTCGCCGCGCCCGGCAGTCTCCAGCCCGACGGTGAGCCCGAGTTCGGCGAGCGTGCCGGTGAGCAGGCGGGCGGGCAGCGCGTCGGTGGCCGTCAGGCAGCGGAGCACCTCCGACAGCAGCCGGTGCTCGTCCTGGGCCCGGTTGGTCCACGCCGTGACCAGGTAGGCCAGTTCGAACCAGCGGGGCGCGCTGCGCCAGGCCACGACCACGCCGTCGGCGTCGTGCTGCTCGGCGGAGCCGGCCTGGCGGCGGGACACGTCCTCGCGGATGCCGTAGAGGAAGACGCTGACGGTGGGGGCGTTGCGCCGGGCGGCCCAGTCCCGGGTGGGCGAGTCGAAGACCAGCTCGATCCCGCGTTCCTGGAGGCCGCTCTCGATGAGCAGGAGGCGCAGCGCCTCGTCGACTTCGTGGATCACCGCCGCTGCACCTCCCCCGGCGGGCCGACGCTGCCGACCACCACGAGGAAGGGGGTGGTCACCGGGGAGAAGCCGGGGCCGCTCGCGGTGATGGTCCGGGGGCCGGTCTCGTCCTTGGCGAGGATGAGCAGCTGGCCCGCGAAGGTGCCGTCGGCCTTGGGGATGGTGGGTGCCGCGGCGGCGGTGATGCCGGGCGTCCAGGTGAGGGTCACCGGGGTGCCGGGCGGGAAGTCCAGGCCGCGGACGGAGGTCACGAAGCCGGGCTTGCCGATCGGCGGCACCGCGACGATGCGGGGCTGGAGGATGCGCAGCGGGGTCCGCGCGACGTGGTCGCCCGGGGTGGCGTCCGTGCCGGTGGTGGTCAGGACGGAGGTGATGGTGGTGTCCAGGGTCGCCTCGGGTGCGAGCACCACCTGGACGACGGCGCTGCCGCCCGGGGGCAGGTCGGCCACGTCGCAGACGCCGCCGGTGCAGCCGGGGGGCATCGGCCCGGTGGGGACGCCGGCGGGCAGGCCGAGCGAGACGCGCAGTCCGGTGGCGAGGGCCTGGCCGTCGTTGCGCACGGTGTAGGTGACGGTGACCCGGCCGCCGACGTATCCGGGGTTCGGCTGGGCGCCGACCGTCACGGCCGGTCCGGCCTTCGGCGCGGGCGGCGCCGGCTGCGGTGCGGGGGCGGGGGCAGGGGCGGGGGCGGGGGCGGGCGGCGGTGGCGGGGCCGGCGGTGAGGAGACGGGCGGTGTCGGGGTCTGGGTCGGGGTCTGGGTCGGCGAGGCAGTCGGGGTCTGGGTCGGGGACGGGCTCGGGGACGGCGACGCGGCCTGGACGGGTACGACCGTCTGCGCGATGTTGTCCTCGGGCTTCGGGTCGACCACCGCCCCGGTGACCCACCAGCCGAACCGCTGGTCGCCGGCCACGGTGCCGACGACGGTGGCGGCCACCTGGACGACCGCGCCCGGGGCCAGGGTGCCGAGTTCGCACCGGAGGGCGTCGGCGGCGCAGGTGCCGGCCGTGGCCTTGAGCCCGGTGAGCCGGGCGCCCGTCGGCACGGACGCGGTGAGCGCGGTGCCGGGCGAGGGCGCCGGGCCGTGGTTGGTGACGGTGATGGCCACCGTGGTGGAGTCCCCGATCTGCATCGGGATGGTGGCGGCCGGCGCGCTCAGCGACAGGTCGACGGACTGCTGGACGCTCGGCTCCTTCTGCCGCCCCGGCAGCCTGGAGTTGACGGAGGTGAGCCGACCGGTCGCGAAGTCGTAGCTCTGCAGCGCCTCCGGCGAGTTCGCCGGCAGGGCCCGGCGGGAGGTCAGCACCAGCTGTCCGCCGTCCGCCGTCCAGGCGACGTCGCGGGGCTGGAACGGGCCGGTGGCGGAGGTGTCCGGCAGCGGGCGGCGGCAGGCGTTCCGGTCCTGGCTCAGTCCGGCGGGCAGGATCACCGTGCAGCCGTCGCCGGTCGCCGAGCTGACGAGGACTCCGTTCTGCTGGTTGAGCCCGCCGTCGCCGGTCTTGCGGTTGAAGGCGACGCGCCGGCCGTCGGGCGAGAACGCGGGGCTGTCGTCGATGACGTCGCAGGCGCCCGGGCAGGCCCTGCGGCTGAGGTCGGTGGGCCGGTCGAGGGCGTTGGCGGGCACGGTCCAGACGTGCTTGTTGCCGCCGTTGCCGTTGATGACCTCGGTCCTGGTGTAGGCGATCAGTTTGCCGTCGGGGGACCACGAGGGTTGGGCCAGGGAGGCGGCCGGCTGGTTGTTGGTCGGTTCGACGGTGCCGATGATCGCGCCGGTCGACACGTCCGCGATCAGCACCCGTCCGGGGCCGGAGGCCGTCCCGACGCCGCCGGGCGAGGTCCTGGTGAAGGCCATCAGGCGGCCGTCGGGCGAGAGCTCCGGGTCGGTGTCCCAGTCCTTCGGCCCGCGCCCGGCGAGGTTCATCGGCTTCGGGTCGGAGCCGTCGGCGCCGGTCTGCCAGATCCGTTCGATCCGGCCGGCGGGCGAGTCCTCGAAGCGGGTCAGCACGATCCGCCGGCCGTCCGGCGTGTAGGTCTGCCGTTCGAACCACGGGTCGTAGCCAGGGCGGGGGTTGAACAGGGGGTCGGCCGCGGGGTCGGTGTTGGTGTCGGCGGCCGGGTCCTCCCGGAGCACGCTGACGCCCAGGTCGCGCGGGTCCGCTCCGTCGGGGCGGATGTCCGACAGGTCGGCCACGTCGGGGGTGTCGGCGCTGTTGCGGTCCACGACGGGCCCGCCGCCCTTCTGGGGGCCGAGCCAGACCGGTGTGCGGACGGCGCGGTCCTCGCTCGCCACCAGTTCGGCCCCGCCGCAGAAGCAGGTCAGGGCGCGGTACACGTTCTCGTACGGCGTCGGGTCGGCGTTGAGCCGGTTGGGGCTGAGGAAGAGCACGCCGCTGCCGTCGGGCAGCCAGCCGGCGGACCTGGTCCGCCAGTCGCCGCCGATGCCGGGGAAGAACGCCCGGTCGTTGGTGCCCTCGGGCGAGATCACCCGCAGCTGCGGCCCGGTCTGGCCGGCCTGGTCCCAGGTGTAGACGATCTGGTCGCGCAGGTCGGGGGCGTCCACCGGGTTCCACGCCGGTTCGACGGCGTTGCCGGCGGTCACCGCGGTGATCCGCCGCGCCGCGCCGCCGGCCAGCGGCATGACGTAGACCTGGGTGTGTGCCGGGTCCACGTCGCAGGTGTAGGCGACCCACTTGCCGTCGGGCGAGACCGTCGGGTGCGCCTCGGAGTCCGCGGTGTCGGTCAGCCTGCGCAGGCCGGTGCCGTCGGTGTTGACCACCCAGAGGTCCCGCTGGGTCTGCCCGTTGCGTCCGCCGGGCTCCACCGCGTCGAACACGACGGTCCTGCCGTCCGGGGTGAGCGTCGGCTCCGCGGTGTCCATGCCGGTGGTGAGCCGGCGCACCGCGCCCGACGCCTCACGCAGGTAGACCTGGGGCAGCGGGCCGTCCCGCAGGCTGGTGAACACCAACTGGTCGCCGCGCGCGGAGGGTTCGGTGTCGAAGTGGACGGGGCCGGGCCCGAACAGCGACGCGCTCGACGTCGGCCCGGTCAGCCGCGCCAGGCTGCGGTGGCCGGTGCCGGCGTAGACGATCCGTCCGCTCTCCGCCGTGGCCCCGGCGGCCACCGGGGCGGCGCCTCCTCCGTCGCCGTCGGAGTTGGCGGTGCCCAGCGTCACCACGGCCACGGCCAGGGACAGCAACATCGCGACGGCGGCTCGCGCCGAGCGCCGCAGGGGGCGGGGAGTGCCGGTGGCGCCGATCACGCTCAACCTCACAGACCGAGAAGGCGGTACGTCCGGCAGTCTCCCCGGCCCGGGCGCGCGGGCGACAGGCCCCTGGCACCCGAGCCGGGGGTAGCGACCGGTGCCCCTGAGGGCAATCCGGCGCCGACGCTCCGGCTGCGTCCTCAGATGAGGCCGTGGCGCATCGCGTACCCGACGGCGTGGGCGCGGTTGCGCAGTCCCAGCCGGGTGGTGATCTCGTGCAGCACGTTCTTGACCGTGCGTTCGGAGTACGAGGTCTCGGCCGCTATCTCACTGGTGTCGAGGCCGTCGGCGACCAGCCGGAGCATCTCCGCCTCGCGCGCGGTCAGGGTCGACAGGGTCAGGCCGCGCGGGTCGAGCATGGTGCGCTGGAGGCTGCCGACCCGGTCGAGCAGCTTGCCGAGGAGGTCCCCCGGCATGACTCCCTCGCCGTTGGCCAGGGCGGTGATGAGGTGGACGAGCCGGTCCTGGTCGGCGTCCGAGCGGCGCAGCACGGCGCCGACGCCGCACTCGATGATGGTCTGCAGGCCGCCGGCCTCGAAGTGGCCCACGACCAGCCCGGTCCGGCTCTGCGTGTTGAGGCGCAGCCGGCGCAGCCGGTCGGTCACGGCGTCGTTCAGCCCGTCGACCACCATCAGGGAGACCTGGGCGCGCGCGACGTCGCCTTCGGCGAGCAGTTCCACCTCCGGCCGCTGCCTCAGCTGCTGGACGACGCCCGTGTGCAGGATGATGTCCTCCGCGTACACCGCCACCTGGACCCGGCCGGGCTTCACGTTCACGCGCACCGTGGCGGGTTCGGCCGATCCACGCGGTCGGGCCTGGACGGACCTGGTCGCCCCGACGGCCTCATGGGTGGTGGTCTCGATCATCGTCATCCAACTGTTCCGTTCTGCTTCGTCTGCGTCACCGGACGCATGGTGAGGACGGCCGGGCGCCATGTCATGGAACCGGCCGCGGGTGTTGCCGGGGGGGCGGGGTGGGGAGCGTTGGCTGGGGGCGGGGCATCGGCCCCGGGCAGGGCCCGGTTGTTCCCGCGGGCAAGGGGTGTGCCCGCGGCTTGCCCGCGGGGCTCTCTCCTGGGGGTGTCCTCCGGTCCTACCGTCACGGCATGACCGCATCCGCCGAACTCGGCCTTCCCGCGCTGACGGTGTCGCCCGGAGACGTGGCCACGACGACCCTGACGGTACGCAACGACACCGATATCGTTGAGGCGTACTCGCTGGAGGTGGTCGGGGCCTGCGCTTCGTGGACGACGGTCGAGCCGGCCCGTCTCTCGCTCTTCCCGGGGACGTCCGAGACGGTGACGATTCGGCTCGCCCCGGCCCGCTCGCACGAGGTGCGGGCGGGTGAGTTCCCGCTCGGCATCCGGGTGTTGCCCGCCGAGCGCCCCGAACTGGTGACCGTGCCGGAGACGACCGTCACCGTGACGCCGTTCCGGGAGCTGCGCGCCGCGCTCGCTCCCCGGCGCCGCCGGGGCTGGCTCCGCGCCCGCTACCGGACGTCGGTGCGCAACCTCGGGAACACGGCGGCCGTCGTGACGTTCGCCCCGGCGCAGCCCGGCGAGGACGTGCGCTTCGGGTTCGCCCCGGAGCGGCTGCGACTCGCACCGGGCGAGTCCGCCGAGACCCGGCTGCGGGTGCGCGCGCGCAAGTTGATCTGGTTCGGCAAGCCGGCCACCTGGCCCTTCGAGGTCACCGTCGGCCAGGAGGGCGAGGCCGCCAAGCCGGACGGCCCGCAGCCGGCCGAGCGGCAGCACGTGCTGGAGGGCGAGTTCGTCCAGCACGCGCTGCTGCCCAAGTGGCTGCTCGCGCTCATCGCGGCGCTGATCGCGCTGGTGCTGGCCTGGCTCACGCTGGTCCGGCCGGCGGTGCGCAGTTCCGCGAAGCAGGCCGCCGACAAGGCCGTCGAGCAGAAGGCCGCCTCGTTCACCCCGGCCCCCGTCGCGGCCCCGCCGGCCCCGGTCCCCGGGGCGACGCCGAGCGGTCAGGGGCAGCAGGGCGGCGCTGCGGGCGGCGGCTCCGGCGGTGGTTCGGGCGGCGGCTCCGGCCGCTCGGTCCCGGGGACGGAGCAGCAGTTCTCCACGACGGTCGACGTGGCCACCAACACCGGCGGCTCCGCGGTGGGCGCCTACCGGGTGGACCACGGCAAGGTCTTCCGCATCACCGACATCGTCGCCGCCAACTTCCAGGGCGACCAGGGGCTGTTGACCATCAAGTTCGGCGAGCAGACGATCACGACCATCGCCTTGGAGACCTTCCGTAACCAGGACTATCACTGGGTGACTCCCATCGAGGTCCCCGAGGACCAGACGGTGACGGCAAGCGTGGTCTGCCAGCAGCCGGGTACACCCGCCTCGGGGAAGCAGGCCACCCAGTGCCACGAACTGCTGAACGTCAGTGGGCAGTTGAGCGATATCAAGCGCTGAAACCGCACCTCTCCCTCACTTCTCTTTCACACCATGCACCTGTCAATGGAGTGCGACATTACCGGCGGGTTCAGTAGTCGTTTCTAACACCAACCCGGCCTTGATGGGACAGAGAGTGACGTGAGTGACACCCGCCCGGAAGCCCGGCGGACGCCTTAGGGCCCGCCAGGACCGGGCATCCGCCCGAACGGGCAAGCGGAGCGGCCCGTTCGTACAGTGGATCCTGCCCTTTCGCCCATGCCTGACACCTCGTCAATCATGCTGCCCGAAAGCCGGATCGCCAACCGGTCGGTCGGTCAGAAACGGGCGAACAGCCCGTCCGGGTGCCGGTCGACGGCCGTCGGCCCAGCCGGGGGCACCGACTGGCTGTAGCGCTCGGTGAGCGACCGCAGTTCGATCACCGGCCGGTCGCCGTCCCGGTTCCGGTCCCGGCCCCGTCCGCCGGCATCGCCCACGTCCGGTGGGCCCGGGTCCGGTGGGCCCGGGTCCGGTGGGCCCGGGTCAGCCCTTGACCACGCCCAGCGGCACCAGGCGGGCGACCGGCCGGGCCAGCCCGGCGGCCTCGGTGGCGGCTGCCACCGCGTCGACGTCCTTGTACGCCTGGGGAGTCTCCTCCGCCAGCGCCCGCCAGGAGGCCGGCCGCACCGCGATGCCGCGCGCCTCCAGTTCGCCGCGCAGCTGCTCGCCGCGCACCGTCCGCAGCGCCTGGTGGCGGCTCCACACCCGCCCGGCCCCGTGGCAGGCGGAGCCGAAGGCCTCGTTGCCGGGCAGCCCGACCATGACGTACGAGGCGGTGCCCATCGTCCCCGGCACCAGCACCGGCTGTCCGGCCCGCAGGAGGTCGGCGGGCAGACCGGGGTCGCCGGGCGGTAGCGCCCTGGTGGCGCCCTTGCGGTGGACGCACAGCCGCCGCGGGACGCCGTCCACGTCGTGGGTCTCCAGCTTGGCGAGGTTGTGCGACACGTCGTACACCAGCTCCAGGCCGACCCCGAGGGCGGTGGCGAAGGCGCGGCGGGCCGCCTCGGAGAGCAGCTGCCGGTTGGCCCGCCCGTAGTTCGCCGCGGCGACCATGGCGCCCAGGTAGGCGCGGCCGCGCGGCGAGTCGACCGGGGTACAGGCGAGCTGGCGGTCGGGGAGCTCGATCCGGTGGCGCTGCAGGTCGCGGTCCATGGCGTGGACGTGGTCGGTGCAGATCTGGTGGCCGAGGCCGCGCGAGCCGCAGTGGATCATGACGCACACCTGGCCGGGCCGCAGTCCGAACGCCGCCGCCGTCTCCGGGTCGTCCACCCGGTCGACGGCCTGGACCTCCAGAAAGTGGTTGGCCGAGCCGAGGCTGCCGACCTGCTGCAGGCCGCGCTCGACGGCCCGGGTGCTGACCTCGCCCGGGGCCGCGCCGGCCAGGACGCCACCGTCCTCGCAGCGCTCCAGGTCGCGCGGCACCCCGTGGCCGTGCTCGACGGCGTAGCGGGCGCCGCCGAGCAGCAGGTCGTCCAGTTCCTCCGGTCCGGACAGCCGCCACAGGCCGCCCCGGCCGAGGCCGCGCGGCACGGTGCGGTCGAGCAGGTCCATCAGGCGGGTGATCCGCTCGGGGTCGAGTTCGTCGCGGTCGACGCCCGCGCCCAGCAGCCGGACCCCGCAGGAGATGTCGAAGCCGACTCCGCCGGGCGAGATCACCCCGCCCTGGTCGACGTCGGTCGCGGCCACCCCGCCGATCGGGAAGCCGTAGCCCCAGTGCACGTCGGGCATCGCGAAGGAGGCGCGGACGATGCCGGGCAGGGCCGCCACGTTGGCCACCTGCTCCAGCGCCTTGTCCCCGGCGGCCTGCGGCAGCAGCGCGCGGCTGGCGAAGACCACGCCCGGCACGCGCATCGGCGGGCGCGGTTCGATCCGCCAGCGGCAGCGGCCCGCCTCGACCAGTGCGATCTCCACTTCGCTCACCCCGTTCCGTGCCCGTTCCGCCCGGTGTCGCCCCGACCCGCTCAGACGTCCACCGTCACCCGGCAGGTCCAGCCGTCCGGGCCGGCGCGCAGGTCCAGGTCGTGCAGCGAGACGGCCTTCGGCACGGCGCCGACCAGGGCCGCGGTGGCGGCGTCCGCCATCCGGAAGCGGACCTCGACCGTCCGGGCGCCGTCCAGACCGCGGATCGGGCCGAGCGCCAGCCCGGCGGGGAGTTCGCCGTCGGCGTCCATCCGGTAGACGACCTCCTCCAGGACGCCCGCGAGCAGGTCCGCGTCGCTCACCGCGAGGACGGTGCAGCCGCGCTCGCCGACGATCCGCGCGCCGGAGAGGTCCGCGAAACCGCCCACGACGGCGTGCACCAGCTCGCCGATGCAGCCCTCGGCCGTCGGCGCCCAGGCCTCCACCCGCAGGTCCGCCGTGTGCGGCACGGTCCGGTGGCCGCTGCCGGCACGCCCCGCGGGTCCGCGACCGTCCACGAACGACGCCTCCCGCCCCCGTTGACGTTTCCCCCTCCAGCCTCGTCCCGCGGGGCACCCGGAGGCAACCCGGGCCGGACCCTAATCGCGGACCGAGGCGAGGTAGGCGGCGGTCAGGTCGGGGGTGGCCAGCCAGGCGGCGTGGTCGCTCGGCTCCGCGTAGGTGTTGGCGAGCCGGCGGGCGACCGTCTCGTACTCGGCGGCGGCCGCGAACACGCCCTGCACGTGGTCCGGCACGGTGAGCATCGCGGCGGTGAACTCGACCGCGTGCCGGGCGTGTTGCCGCCAGAAGCGCTCTGCGGTGCGGCACATCCAGTCCGCGGTGTAGGGGGCCTCGCCGTGCTCGACGATCGCCCGCAGGTACGCCTGTGCCGCCCGCGCGGCGCTGTTGGCGCCCTGGCCGGCGATCGGGTCGTTCACCACCACCGCGTCGCCGAGGCCGAGCACGTGGACGGCGTCGACGCCGGTGCCCAGCTCCGCCACCGGCCGCCGCACCACCGGGGTGACGGCGCCGGACAGTCCGGCCCCGGCATCCGTCGGCTCGGCGTCCGCCCACAGCTCCGCCTCCCACGGCAGGTACTCGCGCAACAGGACGCGGATCCGGGCGAGTTGGGCGTCGGGCGCCGGGGCGTCGCGGAACGCGTCCAGCGGCCCGCCGGGCAGCGCCTCCCACAGCAGGATCGCGCACGGGCCGGAGAGGGTCAGGGCCGGTTGCAGGTACAGCTCGCCCAGACCGGGCAGCGCGTGCATCCGCGCCCGCGGCTCGGTGGCCGGATCCGGCGAGCCCACCCCGTGGACGTACAGGCAGGACAGCGCCCGCTGCGGCCGGTCGAACGGCGAGCGGGCCGCGTCGCGTTCGAAGATCCCGGCCAGTTCGCCGCGCCCGGCCGCGACCACCGTCAGCTCGTGCCGGCGGGCGAGCTCGCGCAGGCCGTCCCGGTCCAGCGAGCGGTACTCGACCCGGCCGCCGCGCTCCTCCAGCAGTTCCAGCCAGCGCGCCAGTTTCAGCCGCTGGTCCACCGACTGGGCGGGCCCGTCGAGCGTCATGGTGAACTCCAGCGCCCGCACCCCGGGCGGCACGGCGAGCACCGACCGGACGGCGCGGACCGCCGGCGCCTCGCCCGCCCACAGGTCCAGCCCGGCCGCCGCCTCGGTCCGCAGTGCCGGTCCGAACATCGCCTGGGTGGACAGCACCCGCCCGCCGCACACCTGCTCGGGGGTGCGCTCGGCGACCAGCGTCACCTGGTAGCCGGCCGCCACCAGCCCCAGCGCGAGCTGCAGGCCGGCCTGGCCCGCTCCGACGACGGCGATCCGGCGCATGGCGGCCTCCAGGGTGGGTGGTCTCGGCTGACGGTGCCGCCGGCGGATCGGCTGACGGCCCGTCACGCAGGCACAGTAGCCGAGCCGCCGGGGCACGTCACCGGGGCCTCACCGGCACCGGCCACGCCCCGGCGCGGCCGGCTCAGCCGCGCAGGTGCGCGGTGAGCACCTCGACCACGGCCGCGGTCTGGTCCGCCACGTAGAAGTGCCCGCCGGGGAAGACCCGCAGGTCGAAACCGCCGGTGGTGTGCCGGTCCCACTGGGCGGCCTGGTCGACGGTGGCGTTCTGGTCGGTCTCCCCCACCAGCGCGGTGATCGGCTGCGGCACGGTCGCCTCCGGCGCGCAGCGGTACGTCTCGATGGCGGTGTAGTCGGCCCGCAGCGCCGGCAGGATCAGCTCGCGCAGCGCCGGGATGGTGAGGATCCGCTCGTCCGTCCCGCCGAGGCGCACGATCGTGTCGAGCAGCCCGTCGTCCGGCAGCCGGTAGACGGCGGTCTCCCGGGGCAGCGAGGGCGCGCGGCCCGCCGAGACGAACAGCCGCTCGGGCCCCGGGAGGCCGTCGCGGGCGAAGCATCGGGCGGTCTCGAAGGCGACGGCCGCGCCCATGCTGTGCCCGAAGAAGGTCAGCGGCCGGTCCGTCCACTCGCGCAGCTCCCGGTAGAGCTGCTCGGCGAGCTCCAGCACCGAGTCGATCGCCGGTTCGGCGAAGCGGTTCTGACGGCCCGGATACTGGACGGTGAGCACGTCGGCGTAGGGCGCGAGCGCGTTGGCGTACTCCATGTAGTAACTGGCGGAGCCGCCCGCGTGGGGGAAGATCACGATCCGGGCGGGGGCGGAGTCGGACGGACTGAAGCGGCGGAACCACGGGTTGTCGACGGCGGCACTGCTGGACATGCGGATGCTGACCTCTCTCCGTGACGAACTCTGCTGCGCCTAGTCTCGCAGGGCCCCGACCGCCGCGGGTCCGAAACCCGGCGGTTCGACGATCTTGAGGCCCGACGGCGGTGACGGCGATCTGTCAGCGATCTGCCGGTCAGGCCTGTGATCGTGGGGCTGTCGGCGCGGCCGCGGTCTCGAATCGCGGGTGGCCCGGCAGCCCCGAATACGCCAGGAGGCCATCAGCATGTCGTCCACAACCCGTAACCGGCCGTGGGACGTTCACCGGCCGTGGGACGTTCACCGGCCTCCGGCCGCCGTCGGCAGGAGCGTCCTGGTCACCGGGGGCAACGCCGGAATCGGCTACTTCGTCGCCGAGCAGCTCGCCGGGGCGGGCGCCGTGGTCGTGCTCGGCAGCCGGGACGCCGGTCGGGCCGGGGCCGCCATGGCGTCGATCCGCTCCCGCGTCCCCGGCGCCGTGGTGCGCCACCTCCCGCTGGACCTCGCCGACCTGCCCTCCCTGCGGGCCGCCGTGGACGGGCTCGCCCTCGACCACCTCGACGCGGTCGTCCACAACGCCGGGGTCGCGCTGGACGATCCGCCGCGCCGGGAGACCGGCGCCGGGCACGAGCTGATGTTCGCGACCAACCACCTCGGGCACGTCGTGCTCACCCGCTGGCTGGCCCCCCTGCTCGCGGCCGCACCGGCGGGCCGCATCGTGACGGTCGGCAGCTTCGCGGCCCGCTCGGAGCGGCTGGACCTCGCCGACCTCCAGTCGGCCGTGGACTACCGGCCCAAACGCGCCTACGGCCGCTCGAAACTGGCGCAGATGACCTTCGGCCTCGAACTCGACCGACGCCTCCGCGCCGCCGGCAGCACCGTGCTCAGCCTGCTGGCGCACCCCGGCGGCGCACTCGACTCGCTCACCCCGCCCCGCCCGCCGGTCCACACCCGGACCGTCGGCGAAGGACTGCGCGGCCTGCCGGCCGGGCTCCTCCTCCAGGGCAAGGACCACGGCGCGTGGCCGATCGTCCGGGCCGTCCTCGACCCGCAGGCGCAGGGGGGCCAGCTCTGGGGGCCCCGGGTCTTCGGCCTGCGCGGCGCCCCCCGCCTCGAACCCGCCCAGCCCCACCTGACCGACCGCACCGTCGCCGCCCACCTCTGGGACGCCACCTGCCGACTCGCCGCCATGGACCCCCACCTCGGCCTCCTCTGACCACCGTTTCGGCCAGGGGACTTCACCGTTCCCGGCGCTCAGGCACTGCCCCCGGCCACCGCCCCCGCCGGGGGCCTCACCGGGCCGGGCCGAAGTGGACGGCTGTGGCGCGGGAGCGGGAGGCGGTGTCGAGGAGCAGGACGGACGCCGCTTCCGGGGCCGGGGTCGGCGCGCCGGAGCGCGTGTGGCGGGTGAAGGCGGCGAACAGCTGGTCCAGGCCCCGGCGGTGGCGGGCGAAGACCCGGGCGGAGGCGTGGCGGCCCCGGGCACGCTGGCCGTCCAGCGCGGTGGCGGCACCGACGTCGAGCAGCACCAGGTGCAGTTGCCGGCCCTGCCGGGCGGCCTCGCGGGCGAGCCAGCGGCGCATCCAGGCGCGGCTGCCGCAGTCGTGCACCAGCAGTGGCCCGCCGCGCCGCACGGAGGAGCGCAGCAGCCGGACGTGCTCCAGCCGGGCCCAGGGCCGGTAGACCGCGTACGGCAGGCGCGCGGGCATGACCGCCTCGCAGGCCTCGTGCACGGCGCGCGGGTCGACGGTCGGCACCGCCCCCGCCCCGGACCAGCGCCGCAGCAGCGTGCTCTTGCCCGCGCCCGGCAGGCCCGACACGACCACGACGGCGTCGGGCGGGTAGCCCACGGTGAACGCCGCCCCCGCGACGCCCCGCAGGTCGAGGACGCCGTGCGGGCGCTCCTCGGCCCCCTGCCCGCCCGGCGCCTCGGCCGTGCCCGTGCCCGTGCTGGTACTGGTACTGGTACTGGTACTGGTGCCCACGTGTCCCCCGTCCCTGTCCGACGGGGAACCCTAACAACTCCCGGCCGCGGGTACGGCACTCCGGTCCGGTCACGGCAGGACGCCCCGGCAGCGGCCCCTACCCCCGGGATCCCCGCGCCGCTGCACCACCGCACCCACCCTAAGCTGACGTCCCATCAGACAGGAGGCCGCAGCATGGCGGAGTCGGGGCCGACGTACACCGGGCTGGTGTTGGCGGGGCTGGAGCGGGATCCGGGGCGGGTGGCGATCCGCTGGGGGGAGGAGGCGCTGACCGCCCGGGAGTGTCTGGACGGGGTGTACCGGACGGCGCGGGCGCTGGCGGGTGCCGGGCTCGGGCGCGGGGACGGGGTGACGGTGCTGGCCGGGAACCGGCCGGAGGCGGTGCTGGTGCGGTTGGCCGCGAACCTGCTGGGCTGCCGGGTCGCGATGCCGCATCCGGACGGCCCGGTCGGGGAGTCGGTGGCGCTGGCCGGGTTCGCCGGGACGTCGGCGCTGGTCTTCGATCCGGCCCGCTGCCGGGCCGCCGCCCGGGAGGCCCGAACGGTCGTCAGAGAGCCGAGGCCGCGGGCGTGGTCGGTGCGCGGCTCCCGGGCCAGTCCCGAGTCCACGACGACCCGCACGCCGGGGACGGTCAGTGACGACTCGGCGACCGATGTCGCCAGCAC
>NZ_JBHWIO010000108.1:19720-29243 GCF_042732075.1 Kitasatospora sp. NPDC059812 | reverse complement strand
CCAACACCCAGCTCGCCGGCCTGCAGACCGGTCCCGGGCTGAGGTCCGGGCCCGTCAGGCGCGGCCGTTGCCGGTGGTCGGCGGGTCGACGGCGAACAGCTGGTCCTCGACGTGGTCGAGGGCGACGCGCAGCGCGCCCATCGCCACGACCTCGGAGCCGAGCGCGGCGAGCGCCACCTCGGGGGCGCGGAGGGTGAACTGGGCGAGGCGCTCGCGCAGCGGTTCCAGGACGCCGTCGAGGCCGGCCGCCCAGCCGCCGATCACGACGAGCTGCGGGTCGATGGCCAGGACGAGCGCGGCGACGCCCTGGACCAGGCGGGTGAGGAAGCGGTCCATGGCGACCTTCGCCACCTCGTCGCCCTCCCGTGCGAGCCGCAGGACGCGGGCGACGGCGGCCTCGTCGAGCGGGTTGAGCGGCTTGCCGGTGGTGGAGAGGAGGCGCTCGGGGGTGACCTCCTGGCCGAGCAGGTGGAGGGCGCCGATCTCGCCGGCCGCCCCGCCGTGGCCGCGGTGCAGCCTGCCGTTGATGAGGGAGCCGGCGCCGGGGCTGAGGCCGGCCATGACGAAGACGACGTCGCCGGCGCCGACCGCCGCGCCCTGCCAGTGTTCGGCGATGGCGGCGAGGTTGGCGTCGTTCTCGATCAGGACGGGGCAGCGGAAGGAGCGCCGCAGCCGGGCGCCGAGGTCGAGACCGGTCCAGCCGGGCATGGCGGTGCCGAGTTGGATGGTGCCGTCGCGGTCGACGATGCCGGGGGTGCCGATGCCGACGGCCCAGAGGTTGTCGCGGGAGATGCCGGCCTTGCGCAGGACCTCGGCGACGGCGGTGCGGACGGCGGCGAGCCGGTCCTCGGCGTCCAGGGTCTCGTCGACCGGCTTGAAGTGACTGCCCACCACCTCGCCGGTGAGGTCGGCGAGGATGACGCGGATGTCGTGCACGCCGACCTCGATGCCGAGGATGTGCCCGGCCTCGGCGCGGAAGCGGAACCAGCGGGCCGGTCGGCCGCGCCGGCCGGTGCCGGGCTGGCCGTCCTCCTTGGGCTGGTCGACCTCGGCGACCAGCCCGGTTTCGACCAGACCCTCGATGACGCCCTCGACGGTCGGGCGGGAGAGCCCGGTCTCGCCGACGAGCTGAGTGAGGGTCACGGAGTGGCCGGTCCGCAGCGCCCGAAGCGTGACCGCCGCGTTGATCCGCCGCAGCAGCGAGGAGTCTCCTCCGGTGAGCCGATCCGCCAATGCGATGCCCTTCGCCGTTCGCGCGACTGCCCTGGCGCGCGGTGTCGAGTGCGCGGTGCCCACCGAATGGCCCGCGGGGGTGTGCCACCCTCGGAACGCGGCACGGCGGCGCGGGGCCGCCTGCGCCAGGGCCGGAGGACAAGCGGAGCCTACCCGGGGGTGGGCCCGGTGGGCGAGAATCCTTGCAGCTCATCCAGGCTTCGGTATCGAAATGGTACGCATCGGGTGGTGGTGCACGACCCGGGCTTCACGGCCCGGCCACGGGCCGCCCGCCGCCGGGCCGCCGGGACCGTACCGACCAGCGGGAACGGGCGGAGAGCAGCGAGCCGAGGCTCAGCCGGGAGCCGGCCGACAGGGCGCTGAGCACGGAGCCGGCCGACCCGAGGGACAGGACGCTGCCGGCGGACCCGACCGAGAGGACGCTGCCGGCCGACCCGATCGAGAGGACGGAGCCGGCCGAGCCGATCGACAGCACCGAGCCGACGGACCCGACGGAGGCGATCGAGCAGACGGAGGCGATCGAGGAGCGGGAGGCGATGGAACAGACGGAGGCCAGGGATGACAGGGAGGCCAGGGAGGCCTTGGACCGGAGCGACCGCGGCCGCCGCTGGGGCTGGAAGGGGCGCAAGGGCGGCAAGCGCCGCAGGAACTGCACGGGGGAGTCGGGCACGGCCCGATGGTAGCGGCGGCTCAGGGCATCCGCGCCGCGAACAGCCGCTGCCCGAGCAGTCCCATCGGGTGCCCGTCCTCGGGCAGCGCGAGGACGGTCGGGCAGCCGGCGGCGGTGAGGGCGGCCTGCCAGCGCTCGGCGGGGAGCGCCGGGAAGGCAGGGGCGGCGGGGGCGGCGGAGACCGCGGCGGCAGGGGAGGCAGGGGATCCCGGGGAGGCCGGGGAGCCGGCGCCGGCCTCGGCGTCCCCCGTGATCAGCAGGTCGAGCTGTTCGCCGGTGGGCGCGAGCAGCAGCAGCTGCCCGCCGGGCGCGAGCAGGTCGACCAGCTCCGGGACGGCGGTGTCCGGGTGGCCGGTCACGGTGGCGACGACGAGGTCGTAGCGGCCGCCGTCGGGCAGCTGGTGGTGGTCGGCGCCGGGGCGGGGCCGGGTGGCGAGGGCCCGGGTGACGGTGGAGTCGGCGTCGTCCTGGCCGAGTTCGAGGATGCGCAGCGGCTGTGGCCCGTCGTGGGTCTCGGCGAGGCCGCGGACCAGCGCGCCGAGGGCGGCGCCGAGGTAGCCGCGGGCGGCCGTCCAGCGGATCGGGGCGGCGGCCGGGCGGGGTGCCTCCTCGCCGGTGATCAGCCGGGGCAGCCGTAGTGCGCCGCGCCGGATCCGGTCCAGGGCGGCGACCGGGCCGAGCCCGTCGTTCCAGGTCTCGACGGCGGGCCGCCAGGCCTCCCGGACCTCGGCCGCGGTGAGTTCGGGTCGGCCGTAGTGGACGTCGTCGTGCCGGGTGATCAGGCCGTGTCGGGTGAGTGCGTCGAGCCAGCGGCCGACCCGGGGCCGCTGGGCGGGGGTGACGAGGGCGGCGGCGAGGATCTCGGCCTCGGTGTGTCCGCGCCCGGGGTCGGTGAGGACGCCGCTCTGCTGGAGGGTCAGCAGCAGTGCGGACAGGACGGCGTGGTCGAGGTGGGTGCCGAAGGCCTGGACCTGTTCGGTGGTGACGCCTATGGCGTGTTTCCAGGCGATGGCGTCGGCGGCGTCGGCGGCGGTGCGCAGTCGCCGGTCGGCGGCTTCGGCGTGGCTGTGCGGGGCGCGGACGTGGGCGAGGACGGCGCCGAGCGCGTCGACGGCGGCGTACACGTCGTCCTGCCGGGGTTCGGGGCCGACGTGCAGGACGAGCCGCAGGGCGCCGAGGTCGTGGTCGGCGAGGTCGGGGCGGCGGCTGAGGCGCCACAGCAGGGTGGAGGGGAGGCTGAGGTGGGTGGTGGCGCTGGCGGCGAGGTCGACGAGCTGTTGCTCGGGGTCCTGCCGGGGGTCGCCGCAGTGGACGGTGCCGCCGGCGAGCAGGGTGGCGAGGGCGAGTTCGACGGCGAGGTCGGTGGCGGGGTGGAGCACGGTGTGCCGGATGGGCGGCGGGCCGAGGACGCCCGCCCAGTGCCGCAGCCGCTGTTCGGCGGTGCGGGCGGCGGAGGGCGGCAGCGCGGCGTGGGCGGCGACGCGCTGGGCGAGGGTCCGGGGCAGGCCGCCCGGCGGGGAGACGCCGAGCAGCAGGCCGATGCCGCTGATCGCGCGCCCGTCGGCGACGACGGCGGGTCGGTCGCCGAGTTCGCGCAGCGCGCTGACCAGGGCGGGAGTCGTGGGCACGGTGATCACTCCGGGGTGCGGGGGAGAAACCGCACTACTGAACCACGCGGTCGGGCCGGGTGATGCCGTGCACGGGTCAAACTTCTGTAATGATTTTCATATCGGCCAGCCAAGGTGGGTGCCCGATCTCCACCCGAAGTGGTCGGAACTTCGCATTCCGGATCCGGTGTGCGACCCCTTGACAGCCGGTACGGGCGCTGGGTTACTTGGCGTGGGAGTCGTCCTGACCGAACGATCGGTCGGTGCACCCGTCCCGGCCGACCTGCGGAGGAGCGACGATGACCGGCAGCGCACCCGCCCCGAGCCCGTACGGCGAAGAGCCCGGACAGTGTGGCGAAAAGCCCGCCCGGCGCCTGGGCGAGCCGATCCCGCCCGCGCTGCTGGACGCCGGCGAGCGGATGGGCGTCGACGAGCTGCGTGTCCATCAGCTCACCCGCCTCCGGGCCACCCTGCGCCACGCGTACGACAACGTCGAGCTGTACCGCCGCAAGTTCGACGCGGCCGGCGTCGGCCCCGAGGACTGCCGCACCCTGGCCGACCTCGCCCGCTTCCCCTTCACCACCAAGGCCGACTTGCGCGAGGGCTACCCGTTCGGCATGTTCGCCGTCCCGATGGAGCAGGTCCGCCGGATCCACGCCTCCAGCGGCACCACCGGGCGCCCGGCCGTCGTCGGCTACACCGAGCACGACCTGTCGATGTGGGCCGACGTGGTCGCCCGGTCGATCCGCGCGGCCGGCGGCAGGCCCGGGCACAAGGTGCACATCGCGTACGGCTACGGGCTGTTCACCGGCGGGCTGGGCGCGCACTACGGCGCCGAGCGGGCCGGCTGCACCGTCATCCCGGCCTCCGGCGGCATGACGGCCCGGCAGGTGCAGCTCATCCAGGACTTCCGTCCCGAGATCATCATGGTCACCCCCTCCTACCTGCTCACCCTGCTCGACGAGTTCGAGAAGCAGGGCGTCGACCCGCGCACCACCTCGCTGCGCATCGGCATCTTCGGCGCCGAGCCGTGGACGGAGGAGATGCGGCGCGAGATCGAGGACCGGCTCGACCTGCACGCCGTCGACATCTACGGCCTCTCCGAGGTGGTCGGCCCCGGCGTGGCGCAGGAGTGCGTGGAGACCAAGGACGGGCTGCACATCTGGGAGGACCACTTCTACCCGGAGATCGTGGACCCGTTCACCGACCAGGTGCTGCCCGACGGCGAGGGCGGCGAACTGGTCTTCACCTCGCTCACCAAGGAGGCGCTGCCGGTCATCCGCTACCGCACCCGCGACCTCAGCCGGCTGCTGCCCGGCACCGCGCGGCCGGCCTTCCGGCGGATGGAGAAGGTCACCGGGCGCAGCGACGACATGATCATCCTGCGCGGGGTGAACGTCTTCCCGACCCAGATCGAGGAGGTGCTGCTGCGGACCCCGGGCGTCGCGCCGCACTTCCAGCTGCGGCTCACCCGGCAGGGGCGGCTGGACCACATGACCGTCCGGGTTGAGGCGAGGCCGGACGCCCCGGCCGAGCAGCGGGCGGCGGCGCGGGAGGCGATCGTCCGGGCGGTGAAGGACGGGGTGGGCGTCACGGTCGCGGTCGAGGTGGTGGAGCCGTACGCGCTGGAACGCTCGGTCGGGAAGATCCGGCGGGTGGTCGACGAGCGGGGGTGAGGCCGGAGGGGCCCACAGTCCTGGGGCCTGGGTGAGCGTGGGGGCCCAGGGGCGTGGGGCCTGCGAGGCCGGAGGCGTAGGGCTGTCCGGGGGGTGATGCCCTACGCCTCCAGCGTCTACAACAATGTAGACGGTCAGGCGGCGGAGCGTCCAGCCGCCCTCCGCCGCCGGCGCGCCCGGGCCGCCAGGCCGAGGGCGGCCACCATCAGCACCGCCAGTGCCAGGCTCACCGGGCCGGTGCCCAGCCCGAGGCCGCCCCGGTCGGCGCCCACGCCCAGCCAGTCCGCGAACGAGGCGCCCAGCGGCCGGGTCAGCACGTACGCCCACCAGAACCCGGCCACCGGGCCCACCCAGCGGGCCCGCGCCGCCACCGCCGGGACGGCGATCAGCACGGCGAAGCCCAGACCGGCCAGCAGGTACCCGGCGCGCAGCGTGGCCGCCGTCAGATCGCCCAGCGCCGTGCCCAGGGCGAAGGTCAGCAGCACCGCGGCCCAGTAGAACAGCTCCCGGCGCAGCCCGGTCACCCGGTCGATCGCCAGCGAGCCCTCCACCCGGTGCCAGAGCACGAACAGCGCGGCCAGCGCCACCGCCAGCCCGCCCGCCGACACCGCGTACGGCACGCCCAGCGCGACGTGCGCGACATCGGCGACCATCGTGCCGAACACGCTGACCAGCACCACCACCGCCCAGTACACCCCGGGCACGCAGCGGCGCAGCCGCAGCTGGACCAGCAGCGCCACGGCGAGCAACAGCCCGGCCGCCGCAACCGCCGGCACCGGGCCGACGGTGTGCGCCAGGAAGTCCGACAGGGTCTCGCCCATGCCGGTGGTCAGCACCTTCACCAGCCAGAACCAGCCGTCCACCGCCGGGACCTTGCTGGCCCCCGCCGGGGCTCCCTCGGCAGGGGTGCCCCCGGCCAGGGCGTCTGGGCGGGCCGCGACCCGTGTCATCGTCGCGGCCCGGGCCGTCGTCGCGTGCCGGGCCACGTCAGCGCCCGGACCCGTCGACGACCGTGTTCCCGGTCAGCTCACCGCTGGCGCCGTCCACGGTCACCAGGTGACGCACGCCGTCCGGGCCCACGACCACCACGGCCCAGGCGGCGGAGCCGCCCTGCTGGGCGACGCGCCGCAGCGACTCGGCCCGCCCGCCGGGGACGGCGCCCTGCGCCTTCTCCAGCGCGGTCGAGGCGGCGAGGGAGGGGAGCGGGGCGGGGGCGGTCCGGCCGCGCTTGGCGTGCCCCTCGCCCCGGTCGCTCCCGACGCTCCCGGCGCTCCCGTCGTGCGCGGTGCGGCCGCCGTTGCGGCCACCGTGCTCGTCGGACGAGCCGCCCTCGGCCCGGCTCAGCCCGCGGTGGTCCCCGCGCCCGTGCTCCTCGTGCGCGACCGCCAGCGCCACCAGCCCGCCCGCGCCGATCAGCGCGACGGCGGCCACCCCGGCGGCGATCCGGCGCTCCCGTCCGCCCGCCCAACCGCGCAGCCGCGCCGCCCGGGGCCGCTTCGACTGCGCCTGCGCCTGCCGGGTCGGCTGCGCCTGCGAAGCCTGCTCCGGGTCCGCCGGGTCCGCCGGGCCTTCCGGGTCCTCCGGGAGCGGGGTGGTGGACGACGTGGCGTCGCTCATCGGGCGTTCTCCTTGCCTCGGCTGCTCAGCGCGCCCGGATCCCCCCGGGCGCGCCCGGCGATCATGGCGGACCGTTCCTGAACCCCCGCTTAAGCCGCCGACGGACCGCGCGGAACCACCTGGCACCCTGAACGGATGCACATACTCGTCGTCGAGGACGAACGCCGGATGGCCACCGCGCTGCGCCGCGGCCTGGAGGCCGACGGCCACACCGTCGACACCGCCCACAACGGGCCCGAAGGCCTCGCCCTCGCCGACCGCCACCCCTACGACGTGATCGTCCTCGACATCATGCTGCCCGGCCTCAACGGCTACCGGGTCTGCGCCCGGCTGCGCGCGAGCGGCTGCCGGGCCGGGATCCTGATGCTCACCGCCAAGGACGGCGAATGGGACGAGGCGGAGGCCCTGGACACCGGCGCCGACGACTACCTGTCCAAGCCGTTCTCCTTCGTCGTGCTGCTCGCCCGGCTGCGCGCCCTGCACCGCCGGGTCGACCAGCGGCGCCCGCGCCTGCACACCCTCGGCGACCTGGTCCTCGACGCCAACGCCCGCACCTGCGTCCGGGCCGGCCACCCCACCCAGCTGACCGCCCGTGAGTTCGCGATCCTGGAGTACCTGGCCGCACGCGCCGGGACGGTGGTCTCCAAGCGGGAGATCCTCGACCACGTCTGGGACGCCGACCACGACGCCGACCCGAGCATCGTCGAGGTCCACATCCACGCCCTGCGGCGCAAGATCGACGCCCCGTTCGGCCGCGCCGCCCTCCAGACCATGCGCGGCGCCGGCTACCGGCTCGCCCCCGACGGCGGCTGAGATGCGCCCGCGCCCGCGCCCGTGCCCGCGCCGGCTCCTCGCAGTGCTGCGCCGCCTCCTCACCCCGATACGCGGCCTCCCCACCCCGCCGCGCCCGCCGCGCCGCCCCGGGCTCCCGCGCCCGCTGCGCCGCTTCGTCCCCCGGTCCGTGCGCGCCCGGGCCACCGCCGCCGCCGGTACGGTGCTCGCCGCGGCCCTGGCCCTGGCCGGCGCCGGACTGCTGACCGCCCTGCACGCCGACCTGGTCGCCTCCGCCGCCTCCGCCACCCGGCAGCAGGCCGAGTCCGTCGCCCAACTCGCCGTCCAGGGGCGGCTGACGCCCGTCCTGCACGCCGGCCACGGCACCGACTTCCTCCAGGCCGTCGACGCCCATGGCACCGTCCTCGCCGCCAGCCCCAACCTGGCCGGCCGGACCGCCCTCACCGCCGCCCACCGCACCGGCTCGCGCACCACCGACGACGTCGACCCGCTGTACGACCACCACCGCCAGCGGCTCACCGCCGTCACCGCCGACACCCCGGGCGGGCCGGTCACCGTCTACGCGGGCGCCTCGTTGCGCGCCGCCGACGAGGCACTCGACACCACCCAGGCCGCGCTCGCCGTCGCCTGCCCGCTGCTGCTGCTCATCGGCGTGGTCGTCACCTGGCGGGTGACCGGGCACGCGCTGCGGCCGGTGGAGGCCATCCGCGCCGAGGTCGACGCGATCACCGGGCGGGACCTGCACCGGCGTGTCCCCGAGCCCGGAACCGCCGACGAGATCGCCCGCCTGGCCGCCACCATGAACGCGATGCTCGACCGGCTGGAGGCCTCCGGACGGCGCCAGCGGCAGTTCATCGCCGACGCCTCGCACGAACTGCGCAGCCCGCTCGCGGTGCTGCGCACCCAGTTGGAGGTCGCCGACACCCACCCCGACCCGGCCGTCCGGGCCGAACTGGTGCACGGCGCGCTCCAGGACACCGACCGGCTGCAGAGCCTCGCCACCGACCTGCTGCTGCTCGCCCGGCTCGACGCGGGCGGCGCCGAGGACCGGCCCCGGCAGCGGATCGACCTCACCGGGCTGGTCGCCGCCACCGTGCTCGGCCGCCCGGCCGGCCCGCACCGGCGCACCACCGACCTGGCCCCCGCGGTGGCCGTCGAAGGCATTCCTCTCTGGCTCGGCCGGCTGCTCACCAACCTGCTCGACAACGCCGACCGGCACGCGGCGGGCGCCGTCCACGTCCGGCTCGCCGCCGACCGCGCCCGGGGCGTGGCCGTCCTGGACGTCGAGGACGACGGCCCGGGCATCCCGCCCGCCGACCGTGAGCGCGTCTTCGAACGCTTCACCCGCCTCGACGACGCCCGCAGCCGCGACGAGGGCGGCAGCGGCCTGGGCCTGCCGATCGCCCGCGACATCGCCCGCCACCACGGCGGCACCCTGGCCGTCACCCCGACGCCGTCCGGGGCCCGGCTCACGGCGACCCTCCCGCTGGCCGCCGTCCCGCCGGCCCCCGACCCACTGGCCCCCGCCCCGGGGCCTGCCGTCCCGCCAGCCTCCGCCTCGCGGACGCCTTTTGACGGACACCCGCCGACGGAGGTCTGAGACCCATTCGGCGCACCGGGATCGTGGTCGCGGCCGAAGGTTCCCAGACTCGAACGAAAGAGGGGTGGACCCAACCAATCGGAAAGGCATCCTCATGAGCATCGGGCTGCGCCGCGTCCTCGCGGTGACCGCAGCGATTTCCCTCGGCCTGGGCGCGGCGTCCTGCGACAGCGCGACGCAGTCGTCCAGCGGCGGCTCCGGCGGCGGAGCGGCGCCCCCCCCCCCCCCCCCGCGCGCCGCCCGCGGGGGGGCGGGGCCGCGCCGCCCGGGCTGGGCCGCGGACAGCTCAGGACGCAGAGACACACGGAGGAAGTGAGGAGTGAATATA
>NZ_JBHWIO010000108.1:15728-19710 GCF_042732075.1 Kitasatospora sp. NPDC059812 | reverse complement strand
CGCCGCGATTCCCCCCGGCCGGGGCGCGGCGTCCTGCGCCCGCGCGACGCAGTCGCCCCGCGGCGGCTCCGGCGGCGGCCCGGCTCCCCTCCCGGCCGCGGCCGGGAGGGGAGCCGGGCGGATAGCCCTGCTGCTGCCGGAGGCCAGGACGACTCGCTACGAGCAGTTCGACCGGCCGCTGATCGAGAAGAAGATCAAGGAGCTGGCGCCGGACGCGCAGATCGACTACTACAACGCCGGCCAGGACGCCGCCGTCCAGCAGACCCAGATCGACGCCGCCGTGAAGAAGGGCGCCAAGGTACTGATCCTGGACGCGGTGGACGCCAAGTCGATCCAGGCGTCGATCCAGAAGGCGCACGACGCGGGCGTCAGGGTGGTCGCCTACGACCGCCTCGCCCAGGGCCCGGTCGACGCCTACGTGTCCTTCGACAACCGCAAGGTCGGCGAACTGCGGGGCCAGGCCGCGGCGGCGGTGGTAGGCGGCACGGCGGACGTCGGCGAGGCGATCACGACCAACGGCTCGCCCGCCGATCCCAGCGCGGCCGACCCCAGCACTGCCGCACCCAGCGCGGTCGGCTCCAACGCGTCCGATCCCGAGGCGTCCGGCCTGAGTGTCCCGCTGACCGGCCAGGACTTCCAACTCGACGGCGTGCAGAGGATCCTGGCGGGCGCCCAGGCCATGTCGGTCTACAAGCCCCTCAAGTCGGAGGCCGACGTGGCCGCGCAGCTGGCCGTCGACCTGGCCTACGGCCAGGAAATCGGCGGCGCCCTCGTGCCGACCACGGTGACCAGCGGCAGCAGCGACAAGGTGCCGACCGGCCTGATCGCCCCGGTCGCGCTCACCAAGGACAACGTCAAGGCCACCGTGGTCGCCGACGGTCTCTTCACCGTCGCTCAGATCTGCACGCCGGACTACGTCGCCGCCTGCTCCGCGGCCGGCCTCCAGTAGCCGCGGCGGGTGCCGGTTCGCTCGCCCGGCGCGTCCGGGCGGCGGCCGGGCGGGCGTGAGCACCCCCGCGCGGGCCCTATGCTGCGGAGATGCCGAGTGAGTTGCGCACTCTCAAGCCGGAGACCGACCAGCCGGAGACCCACCCGTCGGAGACCGATCAAGCGGAGACCGACCAGCCGGAGGCCGATCAACCGGGGAGCCGCCCGTCGGAGGCCGACCTCGCCTTCATCCGGCGCGAGACCGAGCTGAAGCCCGTCCCGTTCGTCCCCGAGGTCGGCCTGCACATGGCCGAGGACGCGATCACCCTGTGGGAGACCACCGAGCGGGCGCGGGGGGAGGTCGGACTGCCGCCGCCGTTCTGGGCGTTCGCCTGGGCGGGCGGGGTGGCCGTCGCCCGCCACGTGCTGGACCACCCCGAGCTGGTGGCCGGGCGGGCGGTGCTCGACGTGGCCGCCGGGGGCGGGGTGGTCGGCGTCGCGGCCGCGCTGAGCGGCGCCGCGTCCGTGCGCGCCGCCGAGATCGACGCCTACGCGGTGGCCGCCATCGGCCTCAACGCCGAGGCCAACGGCGTGCGCGTGGAGGCCGCCCTGGTGGACCTGGTGGACGGCGACGGCGCCCCGGCCGATGTGGTGCTCGCCGGTGACGTCTTCTACGAACGGGCCATGGCCGCCCGGTTCCTGCCCTTCCTGGAACGGGCCGCCGCGCGCGGCGCCACCGTCATCGTCGGCGACCCCGGCCGGGCCTACCTGCCCCGGGAGCGGTTCACCGCGCTCGCCGCCTACCAGGTGCCGGTCGTCGCCGACCTGGAGGACACCGCCGTCAAGACCACCACGGTGTGGCGACTGGGCTGACGGCCCGTCCGTCCAGGCTGCGGAATTCCCGGCCGCCGGGCGGAACCGCCTGCTAAACAGGCCGCCATGACCGACGAGATCGCTCCGCGCACTCCCGCCCCCGACGGGATCGTCCTGCGCACCGCCGCCCCCGACGAGATTCCCGCGCTGCTCGCCCTCTGGGCCCGGGCGGCGAAGGGCGCCAGCATCACGGACGACGCCCCGGGCGTGGCCGCGCTGCTCGCCCGGGACCCGGAGTGCCTGATCGTCGCGACCCCGGCGGGCGACCCGACCGCCGTCCTCGGCACCGTGATCGCCGGCTGGGACGGCTGGCGCTGCCACCTCTACCGGCTCGCCGTCGACCCCGACCACCGCCGCCGGGGCATCGGCGCCGCCCTGCTCGCCGCCGCCGAGGAGCGCTTCGCCGCGCTCGGCGGCCGCCGCGCGGACGCCATGGTGCTGGACGACAACGCCCTCGGCCACCGCACCTGGGAGGCCGCCGGCTACCGCCCCGAACCGCAGTGGAGCCGCTGGGTCAAGCCGCTGACCGCCTGACCCCGCCCCCGTCCGGACGGGCGCCGAGCGCTGGCGGCCGTGCCCGGGACGTGGTCCGCTGGGGCCGATGCGTGTGCGAACGACCATGTTCCGGCACGCCGCCCAGCCCACCCCGCGAAGCCCGGACAAGGACTGCCATGACCGACGACACCCGCACCCTCGCCTCTCCCGAGGCGGCCGCCGAACAGCTCACCCGGATGACCGACCTGGAGCAGGCCCTCGCCTACTTCCACCAGCACGTGGCGTCCCCCAAGGCGGTCAACCTGTCCGTCGCCGAGAACGTCCTGCTCTACCACCACTCGATGAAGAAGAAGGTCTTCGACAACATCCAGCTGATCCCCGAGCGGTACATCCAGTACATCGACTCGGCCGGGACCTTGGCGGTGCGCCGGCCGGTCGCCAAGCTGCTCACCCTGGCACTCGGCGCCGAGGTCGACGAGGGCGACGTGTTCGGCGTGGCCGGGGTCTCCTCCGCGCTGGAGTGCATCGCCTTCGCGCTCAAGGGCGCCGACCCGGTCGGCCCGCCGCTCAAGGACGGCGACGAGGTGCTGATCCCCGCGCCGTACTGGCAGGGCTTCAACTGGTCCTTCCAGGAACGGCCCAGGCTCAAGTGCGTCCCGGTGAACCTGTCGACCACGGGGGAGGACCGGTACCGGCTCACCCTGCCCCTGATCCAGAAGGCCTACGAGGACCGGAAGGCGGCCGGCCACACGCCGCGCCTGCTCGTCCTCACCAACCCGCACAACCCGCTGGGCGTGAACTACTCGCGGGCCCTGCTGGACGAGATCTACGGGTGGGCGCTCCACCACACCGACCTGCACATCATCTCGGACGAGATCTACTGTCACTCCCAACTCGACAGCAGCACAACGAAGTTCACCAGCGCGCTGGCCCTGAAAGCGTACCGGGAGCAGCCCGACCGGATCCACGTGGTCTGGGGCTTCGCCAAGGACTTCGGCCTGTCCGGCTTCCGTACCGGCTTCGTGATCTCCCGGAACCCCGCCGTGCGCAACACCATGCTCGGCAACAACGACCCGGCCGAGCCCACCCACCCGCTGCCCTGGTTCAGCCCCTTCGACTCGCTGAAGACCTACGTCATCCAGGACCTGCTGAGCGCCTCCGCCAACGGCCCGGGCGGCGAGCTCTACACCACCTACGCGATGCGGGAGTACCGCACGCTGCTCAAGACGAGTTTCGACAAGGTCAAGGCCGCCCTGGACGCCGCCAGGATCGACTACGTGCACCGGCCCGGCGACAACGCCGCCCAGTTCTTCTGGCTCGACCTCACCAAGTACCTCGGCAAGCACCCCGTCCACGGTCACGAGGAGGTGGCCGGGCTGCCGCTCGCCCGGTCGAGCGGACTCGACCCGAAGGAGGAGCTGCTGTTCAGGTACCTCATGGCCGAGCCCACCGAGGTCACCCTGCTGCCCGGCGGCACCATGCACAACCCGGCGCCCGGCTTCTTCCGCCTCTGCTTCACCGCCCGCCAGCCCGAGGACGTCGTCGCCGCCGTCCAGCGGGTGGGGACGGCGCTGGGGAAGCTGAAGTAGCCGGTACCGTGGGGGCCCCCCGCCGTCACCGGGTGCCCCAACACGTGGTGGCGCGGAACCCCCCCCTTTAGCTCTCCCACCCCCACACAACGGGGGTG
>NZ_JBHWIO010000108.1:12025-15718 GCF_042732075.1 Kitasatospora sp. NPDC059812 | reverse complement strand
TTTTTTGGGTGGGGGGGGGGGGGGGCTTGGGGGGGGGGGGGGGGGGGGGGGGGGGGGGGGGCGCGGGGGGCGGGGGGGGGGGGCCCCCGCGGCCCCCCCCCCCCCCCCCCACAGCGGTGTCGCGGCTCAGCCGCGCAGTTCGGCGAGCCAGGCCTCGACCTCGGTGGAGGTGCGGGGGAGGCCGGCCGACAGGTTCTCGTTGCCGTCCTCGGTGACCAGGATGTCGTCCTCGATCCGGACACCGATGCCGCGGTACTCCTCGGGCACGGTCAGGTCGTTCTGCTGGAAGTAGATGCCCGGCTCGACGGTGAGCACCATGCCCGGCTTCAGCGGGCCGTCGACGTGCTCCTCGGTGCGCGAGTGGGCGCAGTCGTGGACGTCGATGCCGAGCATGTGGCCGGTGCCGGCCAGGGTGAAGCGGCGGTGCAGGCCCAGCTCGTACACCTTGTCGGCGGTGAGGTCGCCGAACAGGCCCCAGGAGGTGAGGTGTTCGGCGAGCTCGCGCTGGGCGGCGTGGTGGAAGTCGCGGAAGTCGGCGCCGGGCTTCACCGCGGCGATGCCGGCCTCCTGCGCCGCGAACACCGCGTCGTAGACCTTGCGTTGCAGGTCGGTGAAGCGGCCGCTGACCGGGAGGGTGCGGGTGACGTCGGCGGTGTACAGGCGGTTGGTCTCCACGCCGGCGTCGAGCAGCAGGAGGTCGCCGGGCTTGGCGTGGCCGTTGTTGCGCACCCAGTGCAGGGTGGTGGCGTGCGGGCCGGCCGCGGCGATGCTGCCGTAGCCGATGTCGTTGCCCTCGATCCGGGCCCGGACGAAGAAGGTGCCCTCGATCAGCCGCTCGGGGGTCTCGGTGTCGGTGCCGAGGATCCGCACCACGTCCTCGAAGCCGCGGGCGGTGGCCTCGCAGGCGAAGCGCAGCTCGGCGATCTCGAACTCGTCCTTGACCAGGCGCTGGCCGGACAGGAAGACCTCGAACTCCGCGTCCCGCTCGGCGACGGCCCGGCCCTGGAGGGACTGCTCCACGCCCGCGTCGTGGCGGCGCAGCACGCGCACCGGGCCGGTGGCGGCGCCCAGGTCCGCGCGGACGGTGCGGACGTCCCGGCAGGGCAGGCCGAGCAGCTGCTCGCTCTCGGCCAGGCTGTTGCGGCGGCCGTCCCACAGCTCGCCGTGGTTGTCCAGCCAGAACTCGCCGTTGTCGGTCCGGGAGCGGTCGCGCAGGTAGAGCACGGCCCGGTGGCCGGTGTCGCCGGTCGGCTCCAGGACCAGCACGGCGTCCTGGGACTGGTCGCCGGTCAGGTAGACGTAGTCGGAGGACGGGCGGAACGGGTAGTCGGTGTCGTTGGCCCGCACCTTCGGGTTGCCGGACGGGACCACCAGGCGCTCGCCGGGGAAGGCCGCGGACAGCTCGGCGCGGCGGCGGGCGGTGTGCGCGGCCTGCGGGATCGGCTCCAGGGCGAGGCGCTCGGTGTCGGCCCAGCCCTGCTTCATGTTCTCGGCGAGCTCGTCCGTGACGCCGCGGGTGAGGCCGTTCTTGCGGTACTTGATGGTCTCGGCGGGTTCGGTCACAGCAGACTCTCCAGGTGAGGGTGGTGGATGCGAGGCGCTTCGCTACGCTGACCTGCCCGGTACGTAACAAGCGTTATGTACGGTATATCGAGCAGGGTTCGAAGAGAAGGGGCCAAGACCTCGCGGAACCGGCCGACTGTCCTGGCGGCCGGCTTTCCACCTGCGCAACGACGACGCCACCCCGGCGGCCTGGATCTCAGACGGTGCCGAAGTCACCGGACTTGACGCCGGCGACGAAGGAGCGCCAGGCGTCGGCGCCGAAGGCGAGTCGAGGGCCCTCGGGGTCCTTGCTGTCGCGGACGGGGAGGATGCCGGGGAGCCCGGGTGCGACCTCGATGCATTGGCCGCCGCCGTTGCTGTACGAGGACTTCAGCCAGGAGGTGGGCTTGACCGTCGCGATGGGGAACATGGCGTGGAACTCCTTGAGACGGGTGCGGATGAGGGCCAACGAGTTTTCGCATGAGAGGGCTTGGGCCTGGAGCCAATGGTAAGTCTCTACGAGGGAGCGGATCTTGTCCTCGTCCTCGCGCTCGACGTAGCCCCGTTGGATGGTTTCGAGGTAGGCCATCCACTTCTTGTCCGTGCTGGTCAGCAGGGTGAACGGCATGGTCGCCGGGAGGGCTTCGCCAAGAGTGGACGGCGCGATCTGCAGCATGACGTGCGGAAGGCCGGCCACGCTCTCAAGTCGGCGAAGCTGCTCGGCCATGACGAAGGGGCCGCCAACGGTTCGCAGGCAGCTCTCGTCCAGGACGATGTGGATGGAGGGAGACGGTTCGCGGTACAGCAAGGCCTGCCGCGCCATGCGGACATTCAGGCGTTCGATGGCTTTGTCCTCGGGGATCTCACCTCGTTGGGCTGCGGCGTTGATGAGCGCCGATGCGTAGCCCCGCGTCTGGAGCAGTCCCGGGATGACGTTCAGCTCGAAGATCTTGAAGGCGGTGGCCTTGGCTTCGTGCTCGGTGTAGGAGACGAATCCACCGATCAGAGTGCTGTTCTTCGCGCTCCAGTACAGGAGCTCAAGCGCCTCGCAGGTGTCGAGTTCCTTGTCGCATCGCCGGACGAGGTTCAGCGGCGCGGGACGGTCTCCGTTCTCGATCATGGAGATGAGCGAATCGCTGTAGTTGGTCCGCCGCCCGAGCTCGATCTGAGTGAGCCCTCTCGCCTTGCGGAAGCGCCGGAGCTGAACGCCGATGGCTGCGTTCGGAGATGAGGTCGGGTCTACTTCCCGCTGAGGCATGGTAACCACCCATTTCCACAGTGCCCGCTGTCAAAGTGAAGCTCTTCCGATGCTAGCCGCGATTGGCCACTCTTGGTGAGGAGTTAGCAACAGAGAGGAGTTATTCGGTGGATATGACGAACGTTCAATCTGGCGAAAGCATCGTCCTGCGGCGGAACTTTCCGCCCTGTCGGTGCCCGCAGTGCGGCGATTCCGTTCCCGAGGCGCGGATGGGCAGTGGCGCCATCGCCCCGGCGGCGCCGCCGTCCGAGCCCTACCGGCCGACCGTTGTCGGCGAGCGGGTCTACGACGTCCGCTCCGGGCGCTGGGCCGTCTTCATGGGGTGGCAGCACGGGCTGGCCTTCCTCCGGCCCCTCGGCGGTGGCGTGGAGTGGGACACCGAAGCGCGTTGGATCACGAACAGCGAAGAGCGCGATGCCCCATGAGCAGCATGATCGACAAGGTCACGGCCGAGGACCGTCGCGCCGCGGCCGACATCCTCGACGACCTCCAGGCCGTCCTGCACGCCGCCGAGGTCGAACTGCCCTCCCTCGGCATCGACTGGCGCTCGGCCAAAGCCACCGGAGTCATCCTGATCGACCTCGGGGCCGCCCGGCCGGACGTCATCGAGCGGCTGGTCGTCGTCCTTCGCAGGGGAATGCGACCGTAATCGCCTCCGGTGCCATCACCATCGGGAGTTTCGCGCTCGCGGGTGTGGTTTTCCTCGCGATTCCTGAGCGTGTTCCCACCGCGGCGAGTGGATTGGTGTGCGTCCTCGTTTTCATCGCCTCCTCGACGGGTGGATTCGCGCTCGCCGCAGGGTGGATGAGGGTGCAGACGTGACGGCGCGGGGGTCGAGGGGTGTGGGTTGCCGCCCCGCGGGGTCGGTGGCGTATAAAAAAATGAAGCAGCCC
>NZ_JBHWIO010000108.1:0-12015 GCF_042732075.1 Kitasatospora sp. NPDC059812 | reverse complement strand
TCTGGCTGGGTTTTGCTCGGGCGCGTGGCGGTGGTTGCCGTTGTGGGCTGCGCCGCCGGTGGTCCAGCGGGCGGCGCCGCCCCGCCCGGGCCCGAGGTTCCGGTGTCAGGCGCCGTTGAGGGCGTAGGTGCGGAAGGTGGCCAGCAGGGGGAGGACCTCGGTCTGGCTCGGGTCCTCGGTCACGGCGCGCATGGAGTCGATCACCGCGTGGGCGATGGCCTTGGTCACCGCCAGGTCGTCCCGGGGTGCGAGGGTGCCCCAGGTCTTCAGTGTCTGGGTGAGCAGGGCGCTCATCCGGGCGCCGATGTTGGAGCTCACCGCGTCGGAGAGTTCGGCGAGCTCCTCGTCGCTCATGGTGGACCGCAGGCCGAAGGCCAGGGCCATCAGGGTGTCCATCGCGTGCTCGCCGTACGCGGCGACCAGCGCCGGGAGCGACCGCTCGTCCGCACCGCCCGCGGCGAGGGCGGACAGCGCCTCGTCGTCGTCCTTCCACGCAGCCTCCAGGGCGGCCAGGGCCCGAAGAGACTCGTCTACCGTCATCCCGTCTGTCATAGGAGGAACGGTATTGAGCCCGTAGCGTCCGAACCCAGGGTTCGGGCGCCGGAATCACACCTTCGAGCGAAGCCGGGCCTATTCGGGCCGATGGGTGTGCGCGAAGTGCTTCGCGTCCCAGCTGCCGCCCAGCTCCGGGGCCAGCGAGGCGAGGGCGAGGGCGGCGAAGTCCGCGGCGGCTGCGGCGCGTTCCGGCAGGGCGCCGAGCATCGGGGCGCCGGCCGAGCGCGGCAGGTCGGCGAGGTTGCACCGTTCGGCGAGCCCGGGGGTGGTGGGCCAGGAGCCGACGAGCACGCCCGCCAGCGGCAGCCGGCGGGCGGCCAGGGCCTCCGCCGAGAGCGCGACGATGTTCAGCGTGCCCAGCCCGGCGGAGGCGACGAGCAGGACCTCGGCCGGCAGCCCGGCGTCCAGGACGGCCCGGGCCTGGTCGGCCAGGGTGCGACCCTCGTCGTCGTAGCGGACGAGCAGCCCGCCCGCGCCCTCGACCAGCACCAGGTCGTGCCCGGCGGCCAGTTCGGCGACGGCGTCGGCCACCTCGGCGGGGGAGAGGAAGGGCATCCCGGCCCGCCGGGCGGCGGTGTCGGGCGCCAGCGGCTCCGGGTAGCGCACGAGTTCACGGATCGTCAGTTCACCTGCCAGGCGCCGGACTTCATCGGCGTCGCCGGGTTCGCCGGGGGCGATCCCGGTCTGCCCGGGCTTGAGCACCGCGACCCGCAGGCCGGCCTGCAGCGCGGCCGAGGCGACCGCCGCCGTGGCGACCGTCTTGCCGACCTCGGTGTTGGTGCCCGTCATGAACAGGATCCGCGCGCTCATCCGGCCACCGCCGCAGCGGTCACGGCGTCGGCGATGCGTGCCACGTCCTCGTCCTCCGTCACGTAGGGGGGCATGGTGTAGATCAGGTCCCGGAAGGGGCGCAGCCAGACGCCGGCCCGGGCGGCCGCCTCGGTGGCCGCCGGGACGTTCACCGGGTGGTCCAGCTGGACGACGCCGATGGCGCCCTGGACCCGGACGTCCCGGACGCCCGGGAGGTCGGCGGCGGCCGCGAGCCCGTCGGCGAGTCCGGCCTCGATGCGCTTGACCCCGACCGCCCAGTCCTGACCGAGTAGCAGCTTCAGCGAGGCGTTGGCGGCCGCGCAGGCCAGCGGGTTGCCCATGAAGGTCGGCCCGTGCGCGAGCACCGGCATCTCGCCGCGGCTGATGCCGTCGGCGATCTCGCCGGTGCACAGCGCGGCGGCGAGGGTCAGGTAGCCGCCGGTGAGCGCCTTGCCCAGGCACATCACGTCCGGCGAGACGCCCGCGTGGTCGGCGGCGAACAGTGCGCCGCTGCGGCCGAATCCGGTGGCGATCTCGTCGAAGACGAGCAGCACCCCGTACCGGTCGCAGAGTTCGCGCAGCATCCGCAGGTAGGCGGGGGAGTGGAACTGCATCCCGCCGGCGCCCTGCACCACCGGTTCGACGATGACGGCGGCCAGCTCGTCGGCGTGCCGGGCCATCAGCTCCTCGAACTCGGCCGCGTACCCGGCGTCGAGCGGGGCGTCGAACCCGGCCGGTGGCTGCGGGGCGAACAGCTGCCCGGGCAGCACCCCGCCCCACAGGTGGTGCATGCTGCCGTCCGGATCGCAGACGGACATCGGGTGGAAGGTGTCGCCGTGGTACCCGCCGCGCCAGGTCAGCAGCCGGCGCTTGGCCGGGCGGCCGGTGGACTGCCAGTACTGGAGGCACATCTTCAGCGCGACCTCGACGGCCACCGAGCCCGAGTCGGCGAGGAAGACGTGCTGCAGCGGTTCGGGCGTGATCTCGACCAGCGTCGCCGCCAGCCGGACGGCGGGCTCGTGGGTGAGCCCGCCGAACATGACGTGACTCATCCGCCCCAGCTGCTCGCGCACGGCCTCGTCCAGCACCGGGTGCCGGTAGCCGTGGATGGCCGCCCACCAGGACGACATCCCGTCGACGAGCTCGCGCCGCCCGCCCGCGACGGGCTCGGCGAGGCGCAGCCGGACCCCCGAGGCGGATTCGACCACGTACGGGGTGGCGGTGCCGGGCATCGGCCCGTACGGGTGCCAGACGTGGGCGCGGTCGAGGGTGAGCAGCGTGTCCGCGGACAGCTGGGGCATGATGCGTCAGTCTCCAGAACTATCAGGCATTGGGCGCGAGTTCGGTGCCGGCGCCGCGCAGCCGGACCTTGACGAGGTCGCTGCGCAGCTCCCCGTCCGAGGCGTCCGAGGCGTCCGAGGCGTCGGCGGCGTCGGCGGCGTCGACCGCGACGGGGGCGTCGGCCGGCGCGTGCGCGTGCCCGCCGCACGGGCCGCAGCCGCCGCCGCTGCCGCAGGCCGAGGCCGCGGTGCCGCAGGAGGAGGCCGCCGCGACGTCCGCGCGGTGGCGGGGCAGGGTGGCCTCACCGGCGCCCTCGACCTCGAACCCGGCGTCCTTGATCATGTCGAGGTCGGTCTGCCCGGCCTGGCCCTCGCTGGTCAGGTAGTCGCCGAGGAAGATCGAGTTGGCGACGTGCAGCCCGAGCGGCTGCATCGAGCGCAGGTGCACTTCGCGGCCGCCGGCGATCCGCACCTCGGTGTCCGGGTTGACGAAGCGGACCATCGCCAGGATGCGCAGGCAGCGCTGCGGGCTGAGGTTCCACTCCTTGGCGAGCGGGGTGCCCTCGAACGGGATCAGGAAGTTGACCGGGACGGAGTCCGAGCCGAGCTCGCGCAGCGCGAACACCACGTCGACCAGGTCCTCGTCGTTCTCGCCCATGCCGGCGATCAGGCCGGAGCAGGCGGACAGACCCGCGCCGTGCGCCTTCTGCACGGTGTCCACCCGGTCCGCGTAGGTGTGGGTGGTGGTGATGTCGCCGTAGGTCTTCTCGGAGGTGTTGAGGTTGTGGTTGTAGGCGTCGGCGCCGGCCGCCTTCAGCCGCTCCGCCTGGTTGTCGGAGAGCAGGCCGAGGCAGACGCAGATCTCGACCTCGGGGTCGGCGTCCTTGATGGCGGCCATGGTGTCGGTGACCCGGTCGATGTCGCGGTCCGTGGGGCCGCGGCCGCTGGCGACCAGGCACACGCGCTTGGCGCCGCCGGCCACCCCGGCGCGGGCCGCGTCGGCGGCCTGGTCGGGCTTGAGCCAGGTGTACTTGAGGATCTCGGCCTTGGAGCCCAGCCGCTGCGAGCAGTAGTTGCAGTCCTCCGGGCAGAGCCCGCTCTTGAGGTTCACCAGGTAGTTGAGCTTCACGCGCCGGCCGAACCACCTCCGGCGGACCTTGCCGGCCGCGGCGACGACGTCCAGCAGCTCGTCGTCGGTGGTGGCGAGGACGGCCAGCGCCTCCTCGCGGGTCGGGACTTCGCCGCGCAGGCCCTTGGCGGTGAGGGTATCGAGCAGATCCATGGGGCCGATCCTGCCTGGTGGCGCTCGAATGGCGCCAGAGGGAACCCGCCAGAAGATCGGCGGAAGGATGTGCCACTTGCCACAGTGTCGAAGCTCACGGTGTCGTCGCTGGTCACGAGCTTGACGCCGGTGCGAATCGGAGGTTACCGGCCGGTAGGGCGCGGTCGCGGCGAAGGGCCGGACAGGCCGGCGCAGGGCGGTCGCCGGTACGCGCGCCGGACGGTCGCGGGCGCCGGCACGCGGCGGTGACCGGCAACCCCCCACCCCGTGATCCACGCCACCCGACGGTTGCTTAGAATCTGCGCCATGACCACGCAGGGGGAGCGCACCCCGACTCCGGGAGAGGGCCAGAACGGCCAGGCAGTGCGGCGGACCGGCGGGGCCCCCGCCGGCGCGGGCACGGACCTGAGCGGCAGTCGGGTCGGCGGCAGGGGCAGGCGGCTGACGGCCCGCCGGGCCGTGGGCTGGGTCGTCGTGGTGGGAGTGGTGGCCGCCGGCGGATGGATCATCACCCGCCCGATGCCCGGCGACTACATACCCGGGCTCGGCCCGTCCAGCAAGGACGCGGCCAGGACGCCGCCGGTGGTGGGGACCCCGCCGCCGCGCACCGACCCCGAGGGCCTCAATGCCGACAGCCTCTTCCCCGCCCAGCGGCCGGTCGAGGCCGCTGGGTACAAGGCCCGGCGTGGCGCCATCCGGCAGGGCGGCAACTGCACCGAGGTGCTGCAGGACCGCACCCAGGAACTGCTCAAGGACACCGGCTGCCAGGCCTACCTGACCGTCAGCTTCACCGGCCAGGACCGCCCGGTGCTCAGCAGTGTCACCGTCCTGCGCTTCGGCGACCAGGCCGCCGCCACCCGGGCCGCCGACACCCTGCGCGGCAAGCCCGGCGCGCTCGCCTTCATCCTTCCGGACACCAACGCCGCCCCCGCGCCGTCCTCCGGCGGGCCCAAGTCGGCCGAGCCGCGGGTCGAGGCGGTCGGGCACTACGTGACGGTGGTGAGCTCCCGGCTCAGCGACGCCCGCACGCCCGGCCCCGGCACCCAGTCCACCCCGGCCTCGACGCCGTCGGGCCCGGCGCTCACCACCGAGCAGACCCTGGAGGAGGCGACCCGCGCGCTCTCCTACGCGGCGGGCGCGCCGTTCGTCTGGATGTGACGCCGCGCCGGCCCCCCCCCCCGGGGGGCCGGCGACTCCGAAAGCGAGGGCTGGCGGCCCGTCAGCCGCCCAGTCGGTCCACCGCGGTGACCCGCAGCACCGCCCGGCCCTCCTCGTCCGAGCCGTACAGGTCGACCTCGGCGCTGATGCCCCAGTCGTGGTCGCCCTCCGGGTCGTCGAAGATCTGCCGGACCTTCCAGGCGGAGTCCTCCTCCTCGATGATCAGCATCTTGGGGCCGCGCGCGTTCGGGCCGGTGCCGAGGTCGTCGTACTCCTCCCAGTACCCGTCCATGGCGTCCGCCCAGCGGTCCGCGTCCCAGCCGTACGAGCCGTCCAGCTCGGCGAGCTCCGCGTAGTGCTCCAGCGCGCACAGCTCGACCCGGCGGAACAGCTCGTTGCGCACCAGCACCCGGAACGCCCGCGCGTTCGCCGTCACCGGCGCCGGCTTGTCGTCCAGCGTCACCTCGGGGGCCTGCGGGTCCGTCGGGTTGGCCAGCTGCTCCCACTCGTCCAGCAGGCTGGAGTCGACCTGGCGGACCAGTTCGCCGAGCCAGGCGATGACGTCCTTCAGGTCGTCGGTCTTCACGTCCTCGGGGACGGTCTGCTCCAGCGCCTTGAACGCGCTCGCCAGGTAGCGCAGCACGATGCCCTCGGTGCGCGCCAGCTCGTAGAAGCCGACGTAGTCCGAGAAGGTCATCGCCCGCTCGTACAGGTCGCGGACCACCGACTTCGGCCGCAGCTCGTGGTCGCCGATCCACGGGTGCGCCCGGCGGTACACCTCGTACGCGTGGGTGAGCAGTTCCTCCAGCGGCTTCGGGTAGGTGATCTCCTGGAGCCGCTCCATCCGCTCCTCGTACTCGATCCCGTCGCGCTTCATCTCGCCGATGGCCTCGCCGCGCGCCTTGTTCTGCTGCGCGGCCAGGATCTGGCGCGGGTCGTCGAGGGTCGCCTCGACCACCGAGATCACGTCCAGCGCGTACGAGGGCGAGGTCGGGTCGAGGAGCTCGAAGGAGGCCAGGGCGAAGGTGGAGAGCGGCTGGTTGAGCGCGAAGTTCTCCTGGAGGTCGAGCGTCAGGCGCACGATCCGGCCCTCGGCGTCCGGCTCCGGCAGCCGCTCGACCACGCCGCCCTGCAGCAGGGAGCGGTAGATCGCGATCGCGGTGCGGATGTGCCGGCGCTGCGCCGTGCGGTCCTCGTGGTTGTCGGTGAGCAGCTTGCGCATCGCCTCGAAGGCGTTGCCGGGGCGGCCGATCACCGACAGCAGCATCGCGTGGCTCACCTTGAACCGGGAGACCAGCGGCTCCGGGTCGGCGCCGATCAGCTTGTCGAAGGTCTCCTCGGTCCAGCCGACGAAGCCCTCCGGCGCCTTCTTGCGCACCACCTTGCGCTTCTTCTTCGGGTCGTCCCCGGCCTTGGCGATCGCCTTGTCGTTCTCGATCACGTGCTCGGGCGCCTGGGCGACCACCTGGCCGACGGTGTCGAACCCGGCCCGGCCCGCGCGCCCGGCGATCTGGTGGAACTCCCGGGCGCGCAGGATCCGCACCCGCTGCCCGTCGTACTTCGACAGGGCGGTGAACAGCACCGTGCGGATCGGCACGTTGACGCCGACACCGAGCGTGTCCGTCCCGCAGATCACCTTCAACAGGCCCGCCTGGGCGAGGCGTTCGACCAGCCGGCGGTACTTCGGCAGCATGCCCGCGTGGTGCACGCCGATGCCGTGGCGCACGAAACGCGACAGGTTGCGGCCGAACTTGGTGGTGAAGCGGAAACCGCCGATCAGGTCGGCGATGGCGTCCTTCTCCGCCTTCGAGCACATGTTGATGCTCATCAGCGACTGCGCCCGGTCCACCGCCTCCTTCTGCGTGAAGTGCACCACGTAGACCGGCGCCTGGCCGGTCTGCAGCAGCTCCTCCAGGGTGTCGTGCATCGTGGTGCGGCGGTACTCGTAGAACAGCGGCACCGGGCGGGTCGTGTTGCGCACCACCGTCGTCGGGCGGCCCGTCCGCCGGGTCAGGTCCTCCTCGAAGCGGCGCACGTCGCCGAGCGTCGCCGACATCAGCAGGAACTGCGCCTGCGGCAGCTCCAGCAGCGGGATCTGCCAGGCCCAGCCGCGGTCCGGCTCCGCGTAGAAGTGGAACTCGTCCATGACCACCTGGCCGACGTCCGCCCGGAGGCCGTCGCGCAGCGCGATCTGTGCCAGCACCTCGGCCGTGCAGCAGATGATCGGCGCGGTCGGGTTCACGCTCGCGTCGCCGGTCATCATGCCGACCTGCTCGGTGCCGAACATCTTGACCAGGTCGAAGAACTTCTCCGACACCAGCGCCTTGATCGGCGCCGTGTAGAACGTCCGCTTCCCCTCCGCCAGCGCCGCGAAGTGCGCCCCGGCCGCCACCAGGCTCTTGCCCGACCCGGTCGGCGTCGCCAGGATGACGTTGTTCCCCGACACCAGCTCGATCAGCGCCTCCTCCTGCGCCGGGTACAGCGTGATCCCGCGCTCCTCCGCCCACGCGGCGAAGGTCTCGTACAGCGCATCGGGCGTGGCGGGCTTCGGCATCAGATCAAGGAGGGTCACCCGGCTATCTTGCCTGCTCGCCGCCACCCCCGGCAAAGCCCGCCCTCCGCCGGCACCCGCCCCGGGACTGTCCGGATCGCTGCACCGTCGGCCGCGAAGCTGTGCGCGGCCGCACATTGATCGCGGCGGCGGGGCCGTGCCAGAGTGCCGGGCATGGTCCAACCGCTCGCGTCCGGAACGCACACCACCGACCTGGCCCCGGCGGCCGTCTTCGACTGGCTCGACGAGGCCGCCGAGCTGCGGGCCGAGGCCGGGCTGACGCGCCGGCTGCGCAGCCGCGCGGCACAGGACCCGGTGCTCGACCTGGCCGGGAACGACTACCTGGGGCTGACCAGGCACCCGGCGGTGACGCAGGCGGCGGCCGAGGCGGCACTGCGCTGGGGCGGAGGATCGACCGGGTCGCGGCTGGTGACCGGGACGACCGCGCTGCACACCGAACTGGAGGAGGAGCTCGCCGCGTTCTGCGGGGTCGAGGCGGCGCTGGTGTTCTCCTCCGGGTACACCGCCAACCTGGCCGCGCTGACCGCGCTCACCGACCCGGACACGCTGATCGTGTCGGACGCCTACAACCACGCCTCGCTGATCGACGGCTGCCGGCTCGCCCGCGCCGACGTCCACCGGGCCCCGCACAGCGACCCGGCGGCGGTCGCCGAGGTGCTGGCCGGGCGGACCCAGCGGCGGGCGCTGGTGGTCAGCGACTCGGTGTTCTCGGTGGACGGCGACGCCGCCCCGCTGACCGGGCTGTCCGCCGCCGCCCGGGCGCACGGCGCCGCGCTGCTGGTCGACGACGCGCACGGGCTGGGCGTCCTCGGCCCCGGCGGCGCGGGGGCGCTCGCGGCGGCCGGGCTCGCCGGGCAGCCGGACACCGTCGCCACCGTCACGCTCTCCAAGTCGCTCGGCTCGCAGGGCGGCGCCGTGCTCGGGCCGCGCCGGGTGATCCGCCACCTCACCGAGACCGCCCGCACCTTCATCTTCGACACCGGCCTCGCCCCGGCCGCCGTCGCCGCCGCCCTCGCCGCGCTGCGCCTGCTGCGCGCCGAGCCGCACCGCGCCGACCGCACCCGCGAGGTGGCCCGCGGCCTCGCGGCCCGGCTGACCGCCGCCGGGCTCCGGGCCTGCGAGCCGGACGCGGCCGTGGTGTCGGTGCGCGCCCCGGGCGCGGAGGCCGCCGTCGCCTGGGCCGCCGACTGCCGGCGGGCCGGGCTCGCCGTCGGCTGCTTCCGGCCGCCGTCCGTGCCGGACGGGGTGTCCCGGCTGCGGCTGACCGCGCGCGGGGACCTGACGGACGCGCAGCTCGCGGAGGCGGTCCGGATCATCGCCGAGCTGGCGCCGGAGGGCGCCCGGGTCGGCTGACACCTGCCGGGAGGGGCGCGCGGCGGCCGCCCGCTTGGCCGCCCTCTCGGCCGCCTGCTTGGCCGCCCGCTTGGCCGCCCGTGCAACCGTCCGGCCGTCGGTGGCGTCACCCCAGCGGGGGTGAGCCGATGGGGGTGGCGGTGCGGCGGTGGGGGCCGGTGGCGGCCGGGGTGCTGCTGGTGTGGCTGGCCGGATGGCTGGTGGGCGGGCCGGTGCGGCAGTTCGGGCAGGCGGCGGGCCTGGTGGGGGTGCCCGGGACGTTCCGGGCGGAGCGGTGTCTGATCCCGGCGTACGAGGACGGCCCACCGCCCTCGGACTGCCGGGGCGCGTTCCGCCCGGACGGCGGGAGCCCGGTGCACGGGCACGCCCGGATGTGGGCGGGCGCGCCGGTCGGCGAGGACGTCTGGGCGGTGTGCGAGGGCGACGAGTGCCACCTGGTGTCGGACGCCGAGGTGGCGCGGACGGTGATGCTGCTGGCGCTGGCCCTGGCACCGGGGGTGGCGGGCGTGCTGCTGACCGGCGTCGGCCTGCGCGAGCGGCGGGTCGGCCGGGGGCTGCTGCTCTCCGGCGCGGTCGGGGGCGTCCTGCTGTTCACCCTGGTGGTGCTGGGCGGCGTCCTCTGGTTCGTGCTGGCCATGACGGGGGTGTGAAGACACGCCCTACGCTTTCCGGGCCCGGCTGGGCTGCACCCTGGTCGGCTCGCCGGCCGCCTTGGGGTGGTCGGGCGGGTACGGGAGCTCGCCGAGGCCCTCGTCGCGCAGCTGCTTGTCGTACAGCTCCAGCAGGCCGTCCAGCCGGTACGCCCGGCCGTCCATCCCGGCGTTCAGGTCGCCGAGTTCGGCGAAGCGGGCGGGGACGGTGCGCAGGTCGAAGTCCTCGGGGGAGGCGTCGTCGAGCTCCTCCCAGCGCAGCGGGGTCGAGGCGGTGGCGCGCGGGCGGGCGCGCAGGGAGTAGGCGGAGGCGATGGTGCGGTCGCGGGCCATCTGGTTGTAGTCGACGAAGATCCGCTCGCCGCGCTCCTCCTTCCACCAGGCGGTGGTGACCTGCCCGGGCATGCGCTGCTCCAGCACCCGGCCGAGGGCGATCACCGCGTGCCGGCCGTCGGTGAAGGTCCACTCCGGCACCAGCGGGACGTACACGTGCAGGCCGCGCCCGCCGGAGGACTTGGGCCAGCCGCGCAGCCCGTACTCCTCCAGCAGGGCGCGCAGTTCGTGGGCGGCGCGGACGGCGTCGTGGAAGTCGGTGCCGGGCTGAGGGTCGAGGTCGATGCGCAGCTCGTCGACGTGCTCGGTGTCGGAGCGGCGGACCGGCCAGGGGTGGAAGGTGAGGCAGCCGAGGTTGGCGGCCCACAGCACGGCAGCCGGCTCGGTGGGGCAGATCTCGTCGGCGGAGCGGCCGCTGGGGAAGCTGATCCGGGCGGTGGGCAGCCAGTCCGGCAGGCCCTTGGGGGCGCGTTTCTGGTAGAAGAACTCGCCGTCCACGCCGTCCGGGAAGCGCTGCAGGGTGGTGGGCCGGTCGCGCAGTCCGCGCAGCACCCCGTCGGCGACGGCCAGGTAGTACTGCGCGACGTCCAGCTTGGTGAAGCCGCGCTCGGGGTAGTACACCTTGTCCGGGTTCGACAGTCGGACGCTGCGCCCGGCGACATCCAGTTCCACGGCTGAGCCCATGCCCCTCACGCTAAGGGGGCCGTGCCCTGCGCGCGTCTTTTCGTCGCGGGCCTTCTCGTTGCGGGCCTTCTCGTCGCGCGCCCTTTCGTCGTGTGCCCTTTCGTCGCGCGCCTTCCGGCCGTGCGCGCGAGGATCGGAGCCATGGACCTGCCCGTGATGCCGCCGGTGGCGCCGATGCTCGCCAAGTCGGTGGCGAAGATCCCGCCGGGGATGCAGTACGAGGCCAAGTGGGACGGCTTCCGGACGATCGTGTTCCGCGACGGCGACGAGGTGGAGCTCGGCAGCCGCACCGGCAAACCGCTGACCAGGTACTTCCCCGAGCTGGTCGCCGCGCTGCGGCGGGAGCTGCCGCCGCGCTGCGTGCTGGACGGCGAGGTGGTGATCGCCCGGGACGGCCGGCTGCGGTTCGAGGAACTGCTGGAGCGCATCCACCCGGCGGCCAGCCGGGTGCGGCTGCTCGCGGAGCGGACGCCCGCCTCCTTCATCGCCTTCGACCTGCTCGCGCTCGGTGACGCCCCGCTGCTGGACGAGCCGCTGTCGGTGCGCCGCGCGGCCCTGGAGACGGCGCTCGGCGCCGCCCGCGACCCGGTGTTCACCGCCCCCGCCTCCACCGACCGGGACGTGGCGCAGACCTGGTTCGCCGAGTACGAGGGCGCCGGGCTGGACGGCGTGGTGGCCAAGCCGCTGGACCAGCCGTACCGGCCGGGCGAACGGACCATGTTCAAGATCAAGCACGAGCGCACCGCCGACTGCGTGGTGGCCGGCTACCGCGAGCACAAGAGCGGCCCGGTGGTCGGCTCGCTGCTGCTCGGCATCAACGACGCCGAGGGCCGGCTCCAGCACGTCGGCGTCTGCGCCGCGTTCTCGATGGCCCGCCGCCGCGAACTCGCCGAGGAACTGGCCCCGTTGCGGATGACCGACCTCTCCCGCCACCCGTGGGGCGGCTGGGCCGACGAGGCGGCGCACGCCGAGGGCCGGCTGCCGGGCGCGGTCAGCCGGTGGACCGGCGGCAAGGACCTCTCCTGGGTCGCGCTGCGCCCCGAGCGGGTGGTCGAGGTCGCCTACGACCACATGGAGGGCACCCGCTTCCGGCACACCGCGCAGTTCCGCCGCTGGCGGCCGGACCGCACGCCGGAGAGCTGCACCTACGCGCAGCTGGAGGAGCCCGTCTCCTACGATCTGGCCCGCGTACTGGGCAGTTGACGGCACGTCGGAGGCCCGGCCCGGTGATCCGGGCGCCCCGCCCGGGGGGGGGGGCTGGGGGAGGGGGCGCGTGGGGGAGGGGGGGGGGGGCGGGCGCGGGGGCGGGGGGGCGGGGCGGCGCGCGGGCGCCCGCCG
>NZ_JBHWIO010000107.1:0-29442 GCF_042732075.1 Kitasatospora sp. NPDC059812 | reverse complement strand
ACCACCCCCCCCCCCCCCCCCCGCACCCCGCGCGGGCCCCCCCCCCCGACCCGTCGTTCCCGAGGAGCCACCGTGCCGCAGCACACCGCGAACGCCGCGAACACCGAGAGCACCGAGAGCACCGGCACCGCCGTCACCGGACTCGCCGTCCGACTCCTCGACGCCTGGTCCGCCCGGCCCCGCGAGAGCCCGGCGGGCGCCGAGCACCCCTCCGATCCGGGCATCCCCGTCCTGGCGTCCTTGCTGCACGCCTCCGGAGGGCCGGAGGCCGAACGGTCCGCGGCCCGTGCCGTGGCGGTGTGGGCCCGCACCGCCGGCCAGGGGCCGGGCCACTGCGGGCTCTACGACGGCGGACTGGCCGGAACGCTGGCGGGCCTGCGCCTGGGAGCCCTGGTCCACCCGGACTTGCACCGGGCCGCCGACCGGCTCCGCGACCACCTGGTCCGCACCGCGCCGGCCCTCGACTGGCGCTGCGAGCAGGTCGCCTTCCCGGACTACGACCTCATCGTCGGCCCCTCCGGCACCCTGCTCGCCCTGACCACGGGCACCCGCCCGACACCGGCCCAACTCGGCCCGTACGCCGACCACCTGGCCCGGCTGTGCGACACCGACGAGCTGCCCCGGCTGCGGACGGGGCAGTACGCCGGCCACCCGCACCTGGGCTGGCTCGACGGCCGGATCAACACCGGCACGGGCCACGGCGCCGCAGGGGTCGTCGCCGCACTCACCGCAGCCGTACGCCACCTCGGACCGCACCCCGGCCTGACGCCCGCCCTGCGCCGCGCGACCGGGTGGCTGATGCGGCAGTCCTTCGACGACGCCCGCTCCATCCGCACCTGGGACGGCGCCGGGCTCGACGGCCCGCCGTCCGCCGGAGCGCGCGCCCGCCAGGCCTGGTGCTACGGCACCCCCGGAGTGTCCTGGGCGCTGTGGGACGCGGCCGACGCCACGGGCGACCGGGAGACGGCCACCTGGGCCGCAGCGGCCTTCGGCACGCTCGCCGACCGGTACGACGAGCGGTTCCACCTCTTCGGCGACCGCGCGAGCGACCTGCTGGCCCTGTGCCACGGCGCCTCGGGCGTGCTGGCGGTGGCCGACGCCTTCGCCCACCATGCCGGTCTGCCCGCCGCGGCCGCGCTGAGGGCCCGCCTGCTCGCCCACCTGAGGGCCCGCCTGCCCGAGGTGGAGGCCCTGGGCGCGGAGGGGATGGGCCTGCTCGGGGGCGCGGCCGGCCCGCTGTGCGCCCTGCTCACCGCGGGCCACGACGCCTCCCGGGCCTGGCTGCCCTGTCTCGGTCTGCGCTGACGCCCGGCGTGGTGCCGGGCCCGCCCTACGCCGCCCGGAGGTGGGCGAGGACGGCGAGGACGCGACGGTTGCCTTCGGTGGGGTCGAGGTCGAGCTTCATGAAGATGTTGCCGCAGTGTTTGACCACCGAGGCCTCGGTGATGGTGAGCCGGGTGGCGATCGCCTGGTTGTTGAGGCCCTCGGCCATGAGGGCGAGGACTTCGCGTTCGCGGGGGGTCAGCCGGGTGAGGGGGCGGTCGGCGGACTGCTGGCGCAGCAGGACGCGGACCACGTCGGGGTCGATGACGGTCTCGCCGGCGGCGACCCGGCGCAGGGCGTCGAGGAAGTCGGCGACGTCGCCGACGCGGTCCTTCAGGAGGTAGCCGAGGCCGGCGGGTTGGGCGCCGGCGGCGGCGAGCAGGCGGGTCGCGTACGGGGTGGCGACGTACTGGGAGAGCACCAGGACGGGCAGGCCCGGGTGGCGTTCGCGCAGGTCGAGGGCAGCGCGCAGGCCCTCGTCGGAGAAGTCGGGCGGCATCCGGACGTCGGTGATGACGGCGTCGGGCCGTTCGGTGTCGACGGCGGCGACGAGGGCGCGGGCGTCGCCGACGGCGGCGGTCACCCGGTGGCCGCCGAGGGTCAGGAGTTCGACGAGTCCGGCGCGCAGCAGGACGGCGTCCTCCGCGATCACGACCCGGAGCACGGGACCTCCAGCCGCAGCGTGGTCGGGCCGCCCGTCGGGCTGGTCACCATGAGCCGTCCTTTCAGGAGTGCCACCCGGTCGGCGAGTCCGCGCAGGCCGGCCCCGGCGGCCGGGTCCGCCCCGCCGTGGCCGTCGTCGGTCACCTGGAGCACCAGGCGGCCGTCGGCGATGCGCCCGCTGACGGTGATCGCGGCGGCGCCGCTGTGCTTGGCGGCGTTGGTGAGCGCTTCGGTGACGGTGAAGTAGGCGGTGGTCTCGACGGGGGCGGGCAGCCGGCCGGGGAGGTCGAAGTCGGACCGGACCGGGATGGAATGGCGCAGCGCGACCTCGGCGACGGCGGCGGCGAGGCCGTGGTCGGTGAGCACTTGGGGGTGGATGCCGCGGACCAGGCCGCGCAGTTGTTCCAGGGCCTGCCGGGCTTCGCCGCGCGCCCGGGCGACCAGGGCGGTGGCCCGGTCGCCGGACTGGGCGCTGCCGTCGCGCAGCGCGTGGTCGGCGAGGCCGAGGGTCATGCTGAGCGCGACGAGCTGCTGTTGGGCGCCGTCGTGCAGGTCGCGTTCGATGCGGCGGCGTTCGGCTTCGAAGGCGTCGGCGAGCCGGGCCCGGGAGCGGGTGAGTTCGAGGACCTGGCGGCCGGTGTCCTCCTCGCGGGGCCCGAGCAGGAGGCGGGCGAGGGCCACCTGGGCGGTGGTCAGCAGGGCGCCGGCGTAGGCGCAGAGGAGGAGCCCGGCGAGCCCGGCGGCACTGAACGGCAGGGCGGCGAGCGGCCCGGGCACCGCCCTGCCGGGGATGATCATGACGGTTTCGGGAGCCAGCGCCCAGACGATCACCGGGGAGGCGACCAGGGCGGCACAGAACAGCAGCGCGGCGCTGAAGCCGAGCGCGGCGGCGGCGAGGGCCGTGGCGGTGAGCGCGGTGTGGGCCAGCTCGCGCCAGGTGGCGCGCTCGCGCAGGCGGGTCCGCAGCCGGGCGCGGCGGCCGGCGCCGGGCAGCGGACGGTGCGGGTCGGGCAGCGGTGCCGGTTCGACCAGCCGCAGCCGTCGGCGTTCGAGGGCGGCGGCGGGGATGCCCGCGAGGGCCAGTGCGAGGAGGACCGGCAGTCCGACCCCGACCACGGACAGGCCCAGCCCGAGCACCAGCAGCACCGCCAGGGCGGCCAGCAGCAGCGGGCCCAGCAGCGCGCCGCCGAGCAGGTACGCCCAGCAGCGCGGCACCCACGGGGTGACGGGGAAGCGCAGCGGGTGGGCTCGCAGCGCGGCCCAGACGGCCGTCGGCTGCTGCTCCTCCTCGTTCACCCGGTCACTCTAACGAACCCTCTGACCAGGCCTCGGGGCGTCAGGCGTGGCGGCGGCGGAGCCGGCCGGGCGGGGTGCGGGCCGGGGGCGGGTCAGGGCGACGGCGGCGATCACCAGGACGCCGCCGGCCAGGGCGTTCCAGCCGACGGGTTCGGCGAGGAAGGCCGCGCCGAGGGCCGTGGACCACAGCGGCATGACGTAGGTGACGGCGGAGGCCACCGCGGTGCCGGCCGTGCGGACCAGCCCGAGGTTGAGCAGGTACGCGAGGCCGGTGCCGACCGCGCCCAGCACCAGCAGGGCGCCGGCCGCGCCCGCCCCCGGCCAGTGCGGGGCGCCCGCGGCGAACGGCGCGATGGCGGCCAACTCGGCGGTGGCGCAGGCGATCTGGACGGCGGAGAGGGTGACCACCGACTCCGGCCGGCCGGAGAGGAAGCGGCGCAGATAGGCGAAGCCCGCGCCGTAGCAGCAGGCGGCGGCCAGGCAGGCGAGGCCGCCGGCGGCCTCGCCGGAGCCGATGCCGCGCCAGACCCCGAGCACGGTGAGCACGCCGACGAAGCCGAGGGCGAGTCCGGAGAGCCGGCGGGCGCCGGGGCGGCGCTCCTCGGCGACGGTGAGGACGGTGAACAGCAGGGTGAACAGCGGGGTGGTCGCGTTCATCACCCCGGCGAGGACGGAGCTGACCCGGGTCTCGCCGAACGAGAACAGCGTGAACGGCACGGTGTTGAGGAGCACCGCGACCACGGCGGAGTGCCCCCAGAGCGCGCGGTCGCGGGGGACGCGCTCGTGGCGCAGCACGAGGATCGTCCACAGCGTGACCGCCCCGAGCGCGCAGCGCCACAGCGCCACCCACAGCGGCGGCACCCCCGCCTCCACCGCCACCTTGATCAGCGCGAAGCTCGCGCCCCAGATCGCCGACAGCGCCACGAAGCCCGGCAACCAGCGCCGCACCCGGACCACCTCCATCTTCGTCCGTTGGTTCCGTGTCGGGTTCCGTCCCGGCCCCGTCCAGGGTCCAGTCTCGGGTCCCGCCGCAGGTCCCGCCTGGGGTCCCGTCTGGGATCCCGCCTGGGGTCCCGTCTGGGATCCCGTCTGGGATCCCGTCTGGGATCCCGTCTGGGATCCCGTCTGGACAGAGGGTGGCCCGGCGGCAGAGCATGAGTCCAACAAGTGGCAGTGCCGGATGGATGAGGAAGTCTCATGGCGTCGGAGGTCAACCTGGCCCAGCTCAGGGCGCTGGTCGCGGTCGCCGACACCGGGGGGTTCGGCGCGGCCGCCGACGAACTGGGCATCAGCCAGTCCGCCGTCTCGCACGCCGTCGCCGCGCTGGAGCGGACCCTCGGCACGCCCGTCCTGCTGCGCGGCACCCCGGCCCGGCCCACTCCCCTGGGCGAGCAGATCCTCCCGCACGCCCGCACCGCCGTCGCCTCCGCCGCCGCCGTGCGCGCCATCGCCACCCGGCACTCCGGCGGCCCCGTCGGCACCGTGCGGCTGGCCGCGCCGACCACCGTCTGCCAGGCGCTGCTCCCCGGGCTGCTCCGGGACTGGAAGGCCGCCTACCCGCAGGTCACCGTCCGGGTCTTCGAGGGCGAGGACGACGAGCTCGCCACCTGGCTGGAGGCGGGCACCGTCGACGCCGCGGTCCTGGTCGACCCCGGGCCGCTCCCGCCCGGGGCGGTCGCGCTCGGGGCCGACTCCATGCACGCGCTGCTGCGCCGCGACCACCCGCTCGCCGGACAGGAGGCCATCCACGTCGCCGACCTGGAGGACGACGACTTCCTGCTCTCCGAGGGCGGCTGTGAACGCCAGATCCGGGAGGCCTTCCGCCGGGCCGGCACCCGCTTCACCCCCCGGCACCGCATCCGCGACCTCAACACGCTCATCGGCATGGTGCACGCGGGCGTCGGGGTCTCGGTGATGCCCGCGCTGGCGCTGACCATGCTCCCGGCCGACTGCGTGCTCGTCCCGATCCGGCCGGCCGTCCACCGCACGCTCACGCTCACCGGGCCGACCAGCCGGCCGTGGTCGCCTGCGGTCGGCGGGCTGCTGGCGGCGGTGGGCGCCGCGCAGGGGGCGGGTGACGCCGCGCGGGGAGTGGGGACCGGGGTCCGCGTGGCGGCGCGCGCCTGACGGGGAGCCCGTTCGGCGCCCGGCCCACCGCCGGCGCCGGGCCCCGGCTTGACCATTTTGGGGTTGACCACCCTTCCTCGACAGGTCTATACCAGTGACAGTCTTCGGCAACTACCCCCTGCCGGAGGCCCGTTCGGTCTGCGCGCCACCCCCACCTCCGGCGTGAGCAGCCCCCTCCCCCACTGCCGTCCCGCCTGGAAAGGCCCTCGATGGAACGCGCACTTCCCCCACACCCCGCCCCCCGGAACCCGCGCCGCCGCCCGCGCCGGGTCGCCGCCGCCGTGGCCGGGGTGCTCGGCCTGGTCGCCGGCGGTGTCGCCGCGCTCGCGAACACCGGCTCCGCCGCCGCCGACACCACGACCGGCCTCGGCAGCAACTGGTACGCCTCGGCGCCCTACCTGATGCCCGAGGACAACAGCCCGCCGGACGCCGCGGCGGTGATGGACGCCACCGGGCAGAAGGCCTTCCAGCTGGCATTCATCCTGGCCCAGGGCAGCAGCTGTTCACCGGCCTGGGGCGGCACCTCCTCGATCGACACCGACACCACCATGCCCGGCGTCATCCAGACCATCCGCGGCAAGGGCGGGGACGTCTCGGTGTCGGTCGGCGGGTACGGCGGCACCAAGCTCGGCCAGGTCTGCGGCACGCCGGAGGCGACCGCCGCCGGGTACCAGAAGGTGATCACCAAGTACCAGTTGAAGGCGATCGACTTCGACCTGGAGGAGCCGGAGTACGAGAACACCGCGGCGATCCACAACGAGATCGGCGCCGCCCGGATCCTCCAGCAGAACAACCCCGGCCTCTACATCTCGATCACCACCGCCGGGACCAACGCGGGGACGGGCTGGTTCGGCACCCAGATGCTGAACGAGGCCAAGTCGCAGGGCTTCACGCCGAACAACTACTCGATCATGCCGTTCGACGGCGGGTTCAACGGCGCCGCCGCGCAGACCGACGCGCTGGTGAAGTTCAACCAGATCCTCCAGACCACCTTCGGCTGGTCCGAGGCGACGGCCTACGCCCACGAGGGCGTGTCGATGATGAACGGCCGCACCGACGCCGCCGAGTACTTCCGGCAGGCGGACTTCCAGGCCGTGCTGGACTTCGCCACCGCGCACAACCTGGCCCGGTACACCTACTGGTCGGTCAACCGGGACCGGCAGTGCACGGGCCCGGTGGACCCGGGGCTGTCCGGCTCCTGCTCCAGCGTGGCGCAGAACGACTGGGACTTCACCAAGTACACCGTGAAGTTCGCCGGGGCGACGCCGCCCACCACCCCGCCGACCACGCCTCCGACCACCCCGCCCACCACGCCGCCGACGACTCCCCCGACCACCCCCGGGGCCTGCGCCGACCCGGCGTGGAGCGCGAGCACCACGTACACCAGCGGCAGCAAGGTCTCGTACGGCGGCCACGAGTACCACGCCAAGTGGTGGACGCTGAACGAGGTGCCGAGCGCCAGCGGCCAGTGGGGCGTCTGGGGCGACGACGGCCCCTGCTGACGGGCTGACAGGTCGACGGGCCGACGCCCGGGGCCCGGGGATCTGCACACCCCGGGCCCCCGGCAGGCCAGTTCGCGGCCGTGGTCAGTCCGCGGCCGTGAACCGCTCCCGCAGTTCGGCCAGCACCTGCGCCGCCTCCGGGAGGCCGGCGGCCTCGCAGCGGGCGATGCCCGCGGTCAGCCGGGCGACGGCCGCCCCGGTACGGCCGAGGTCGGCGCCCTCGATCAGCGCGGCCAGCCGGACGGCCTCGGCCCGGGACGTCCCGGCCCGCTCGTCGCCGCCCTCGTAGACCGCGATCGCCCGCTCGACCTCGGCCAGCGCCTCCTCGTGGCGCTCGGCCATGGCCAGGCAGCGCGCCCGCTCGTAGTGCGAACCGCCGCGCAGGTACCAGGGGTTGTACTCCTGACCGGCCTGCCCGGCGTGCTCCCCGGCGGCGTCCGCCTCGGCCAGCCGGGCCAGCGCCGACGCCAGCCCCTCCGGGCCCTCGGCATGCATGGTCAGCCGGGCGAACTCGCGCAGCGTCGCGGCCAGTTGGTCCACCTGGGGGGCCTGGGCGTGGGCCGCGAGGGCGCGGTCGAGGGCGGCCTTCGCGGCCTCCCAGCGGTCCGCCCGGGCCAGCGCCAGCGCGGCCTCGCAGGCGACCATGGTGTGGGTGTCCTGCTCCTCCCAGCCGGCGACGACGTCGGCCAGCCGCAGGTACTCCTCGGCGGCGTCCCGGTGCTCGTCCAGTTCGGTGAGGCCGCGGGCGAGGTCCAGCCGGGCCTGCGCGAGCATCCGCACGTCCAGCTCCGACGCGGCGGCGTCCAGCAGCACCGACTCCAGCACCGCGACGGCGTCGGCCGTGCGGTCGGCGGCACGCAGCACGTCGGCCAGCTGGAGACGGGCCTGCGCGGCGTCCTCGGCCGCCTCCCGGCCCTTGCGGTCGAAGCGCGCGGCCGCCTCGGTGAGCGCCCGGACCGCGCCGCCGCGGTCCCCGGCCCCCATGGCCGCGTGGCCGAGCATCAGGTAGGTGGGCGCGTACGGGTAGGAGTCGTCGCCCCAGCGGGCGGCCTCGGCGAGCGCCCGGTGGAACACCTCGACGGCCTCGGCGGGTTCGCCGCTCTGCAACAGCACCTGGCCCAGCAGGCCGAGCACCCGCGGGGTGTGCCAGGGCAGTTCGGCCGCGTCCAACTGGGCGAGCACCTCGCGCAGTTCGGCGGTGGCCTCGGCCAGCCGGCCCTGCCGGGCGGCCGCGTCGGCCAGGTACTGGCGGGAGGTGGCCGCGCGGCGGGCGGAGCCCAGCTCCACGGCGGTGCGGTGGTAGCCGCCGGCCGCCGCCTCGAAGCGCTCGACGGCCTCGGCGGGCGGCTCGGGCAGCGCCTCGACCAGGTCGTGGTGGGCCGCGTAGGCGCGGACCTGCCACACGATCAGGTGGTCGTCGTCGGCCATCGTGCCGGCGGCCCGCAGTTCCTCGGCCCGGCGCAGCACCTCGTCGAGCGCCGGCCAGTCGGCCACCGCGCCCTCGACGTCGCCGAGTTCCACGATCAGCGCGCGGGCCCGGGCCATCAGGGCCTGGCCGGGCAGCCCGGCCTGCCCGAACAGCTCGGCGGCGGCCAGCAGCCCGGCCCGGCCGTCGGCGTGCTCGTCCCGCTCCAGCGCCTGGTGGGCCCGCTGCTCGGCGAGTTCGGCGCGCAGCCGCCCGGGGCTGCCGACCGCGGTGCCCTCGGGGTGGGCGAAACCGTCGGCGGCGGCGCGTTCGGCGATCCGCCGCCAGAGCCGGTCGGCGTCCGGGTGCCCGACGAGCTCCAGCTCGCGGGCCCGGACCACCAGGGCGGTGAAGTCCTCCGGCTCCGGCTCGACGGCCCGGCGCGGTGCGGGCGCGAGGGCCGGGGCGGCGGCCAGCTCGGGCGCGGCGGCGGCGCGCACGCCGAGGGCCAGCGGCTCGGCCAGCAGCGGCTCGCGGGCCAGCCGGGCGCGCCGGTCGGCGCCGACCGCGTCGGTGCCGTTGCGGGCGTCGAAGCGGGCGGCGAGCGCGTCGGCCTCGGCGCGCACGTGGGCGAGCAGGGTGTCCGCCGTCCAGGAGGTACCGGGCGGGCCGCTGACCGCGAGCCCGCCGTGGCCGCCCCCGGCCAGGACGGCGAGCAGCACCTCGACGCCGGTGAGGAAGGACAGCAGCGCGGACGGCTCGCCGGCCACCGCGAACAGGTCGCGGTTCTCGGCGAGCAGTTCCAGGCCGCGCGGCTCGTTGCCGGACAGCGCGCAGAACTCGACGTGCCGGCCGACGGCGTGCGCCATCGAGGCCTTGCCGCGCGCGGCGCGGTAACCGGTCAGGTGGCTGGAGCGGGCCTCGTCCAGCCGGCCCCGGCGCAGCAGCGGGAGCAGGGCGGCGGCCTGGCTGAGGGCGGGCTCCTGCTCGCAGCTGCTCCGGCCGTCGAGGACCGGCTGCAGGACGTCCAGCGCCCGGGCGTCGTCGCCGGCGTCCACGAAGTGCTCGGCGCGCGCCCGGGTCTCGCAGGCGTGGCAGTCGCTCAGCTCGGAGCGCGGGCGGGCCGTCCACAGCTCGTAGGCGTCCTGGCGGCCGCTGCCGGTCTGCGCGGCCAGGTGGTAGCGCTGGGCGTAGTACGGCTGGAGGTCGAAGCCGGCCGCCCGGTAGCGGTCGCGCAGTTCGGTGTGCCAGCGCCGCAGGGCCGGCAGCGGCACGTCCGGGTTGCCCAGGAGCGCGCCGGCCACCCACTTGAAGCGCCAGAACACCTGCTGGCGGGCCCACTCGCCGAAGCCGTCCGGGTCGGCGTCCCACAGCTTGAGGAGGCGGGCGAAGACGACCGGGCTCTTGCCGCGCTCGCCGTCGTACTCGTACGCCTCCATCAGCTCCAGCAGGGCCATCGAGCGCGCCCCGGTGTCGTCGAACTGCTCGGCGGCGTCGACGAGTTCCTCGGCCGCGACGGTCCGCTGGCGGCCGTAGGGGCGGGCGTCGTTCTCGCGCAGCGCGGCCATCACCGCATCGGGGGTGTCCAGCATCAGGCCTCCTTCGGGTCGGTGCGGTCCGGGCCGGCCGACTCGTGGCCGAGCATGGCGTGGTCGAGCAGGCTGATGAACGAGCGGTTGAGCAGGGCGCTCTCGCTGGCCTTGAGCGGGCGGCGGGTCATCAGCACGGCCTGCCCGTACAGCGCCTCGACGGCAGTGACGGCCAGCTCGCGGTTGGTGACCGTCGCGGCGCGGCGCACCAGCGGGTTGAGGTGGTTGAGGACCAGCTGGGCGCGGGGCGCCTCGGCGCGCAGCGAGCCCAGGATGTCCGCCCACAGGCCGTCGGCCTCCTCGGCGAGCTGGGCGCGGCTGCGCTCGTGCCGGGCCTCCCGGTTGTCCAGCAGCAGCGCGGGCGCGTTGGTCGGGTGGAAGCTGCGCAGGGCGACGTCGCAGTCGAAGCGGCCGACCACCTCGCGGGCGACGGCGAGGAAGGCGTTCGCGGCGAGCTCGGCGGCCGGGTCGACGGTGTCCAGGTGCGCGGTGACGGTGCCCGGGTCGAGGTCGGAGACCGAGACGCCGGGGCGGATCTCGGGCAGCCGGTGCACCAGGTCGCGGTCGTAGGTGTAGCCGCCGTTGACCACGCCGAGGCCGGCGGCGCCGGCGATCGGGGCGACCTGGCGGAACTCCTCGACGGTGCGGGTCACCAGCACCACCGGGTGGCTGCGGGTGAACTCGTCCAGGGTGACGTTGCCGTCGGTGGTCTCGAACGGCAGCCACGGCAGCATTATCCGCAGCAACTCGTCGTCGTAGCGGGCGAGTTCCTTGACGGCCAGGTGGTGCACGGACAGGAATCGGTGCAGCAGCGCCGGATCGCTCGCGGACAGGCCGGTCAGCCAGTCGCGGATCCGGACGCCCAGCGCGTCGCGGACGGCGGCCAGCGTCTCGTCCGCGTACAGGCCCTCGCGCGAGGCGGTCGGGCGCAGGCCGTCGGTGTCCACCACGCAGCGGACGAAGAACGCCCAGTCCGGCAGCAGCTCGTCGGCCTGGTCGGACAGCAGCATGCCCTTGAGGTGCACCCGGTGGCCCGAACGGCGGGACGGCGGGGCCGCGTCCGGCAGCACGTAGGCGACGCCGCGCAGGCCGACCAGCGGCAGGTCCAGGTCGATGGTGTCGAGCGGGGCGAAGTCGAAAGCGGCGCGGCAGTACTCGGTCAGCGCGTCGCGCCGGGCCAGCGGCGAGCCGTGTCGCTCGGCCCACGGCGGGGTGCGGTTCACCCGGTGCTCGGTGCCGTTCGCGTCCACCACCGTGACGTCGTGGCGCAGCAGGCTGCCGAAGTCCCGGGCCAGCGCGAGGACACGGCCCGACCGCGTCCACTCGACGGCGTCGGCGCGCGGGACCAGCGTCACGGTGGTGCCCGGCTCCGGCTTGGCCGCGGCGGGCAGGGTGCGGATCGTGTAGCGGCCGTCGGAGCCGCCGCGCCACTCGATCACCGGCGCGTCCGGCGTGGCGGCGGAGCGGGTCACCACGGTGATCTCGTCGGCGACCACGAAGCAGGCCAGCAGGCCGATGCCGAACTGGCCGATGAAGTCGCCGCGGGCCTGGGCCAGCCCGGCGCCGTCCAGCCGGCCGTCGGCGTCGCGCTTCGAACTGCGGCCGATGGTGGCGAGGAAGGTGTGGACGTCCGCCTCGGTCAGGCCGACGCCGGTGTCGGTGACGCTCAGCTCGTCGTCGGCGCGCACGATGATCCGGGCCGGCGCCTGCGGATCGAGGGCGCGGCGGGCGGAGATCGCGTCCACCGCGTTCTGCAGCAACTCGCGCAGGTACACCCGCGGGCTGGAGTAGAGGTGGTGGGAGAGCAGGTCCACCAGGCCGCGCAGGTCCACCTGGAAGGTGTGCGCGCTCGCCGCGTTGTCGGGCGTCGGGTTCTCGGATGGGGACACCGGGGGCTCTTTCGATCGCGGGGCGGGTGACGGAGGTTCTGGACGGGCCGGGGGCGTCAGTACGCGCAGCGGTCCCGGTGGGAGGCGAACGCCTTGAGCGGATCACCGGACAGGAAGTGCCAGGGCGACTCGGTGACGACGCCGTCCAAGGCCTCGAACAGCAGGCGCGCCGTCTTGCGCTGGCCGGCCAGTGAGAAGGCCATCGCGAAGGCGTTGAAGGAGCCCTGCCAGCCGCGCACCGGCGTGAAGTCCGGGTGCAGCACGGAGCGGAAGGCCGCCTCCTGCAAGTCGGCCACCACCTCCGCACTGGCCAGGTAGGCGCGGTCCTCACCGTCCGGGAGGTCCAGCCAGCGCTCCAGGTGCGCCAGCACCACCAGCTCGCCGAGCTGGCTGCCCTCCGGCGCCGCGAGCATCGAGGAACGGGCGAAAGCGTGCATCTCCTCGTGCGAGCCGCCCCACTTGGCACACAGCTGCTGGAGGCGCTGGCGGTGCGAGGCCGGATGCCCGGGAGCACGGCGCACGGCGGCCTCGAAGCGGCAGGTCGCGACCTCCGCCGGGAGCGAGGCGCCGCGGGCGCTGATCTGCAGGAAGTACCAGGGGGCGAGCCAGGACGGCTCGCGCTCGGCGACCTCCAGCAGCTGCTCCTCGGCGATGTCCAGCCGCTCGTGGAACACCTGCCACTGCTTCTCGGAGACGTGCTTCGCCCGGGCGCCCGTCCGGGCCTCCCAGGCCCAGGTGACGTGCCGGGCACCGGACAGCAGCAGCGCCAGCGCGTCCTCGGGCCGGTCGGCGAGGGCCCGGGCCGTCCACTCCTCGACCCGGGGCACCTCCGCGATCGCACCGACCCGCCCGGTCAGATCGGCGCCGTCCCCGACGGCGGCCAGCGCGGGGCCCAGGGCCGCCCAGTCACCGGCGGCGGCCTGGCCGAGCATCAGGCGCAGCGACTCGTCCCCGAGCGCCGGATCCAGCCGCGGCGCCGCAACGGCCGCCACGGGCGCGGACCCGACGGCCCGCCGCACCCTCCCAAGCCAGCCCGCCCCGCTCTGCGCGGCCTCCTCGCCGGAGCGGCGTCGGAACAGCGGCATGTGTGGCCCCCTCGAACATCATCGGCATCTTTCGCATGGCCGCACGACGGCCACCCCAGATGAGTAGATATCACGGCCGACCGACATCCGTTTCCCCAGCCCAGGGGCGGTCCCGGTCCGGCACGTGCGGGGACCCGCCCCACGGCCCGCCGACCGGGGCGGACGGCCGGGGCTGACGGCCGGAACGCGGGCACGTCGAACGGGGTGAGGACACGTCGAACAGGCGGCAGGCGCTGTCCGGTCCGACGCCGAAACGCAGCGGGCCCCGGCGCCTCCTCGGCCCGGGGCTTCGCTTCGCTTCGCTTCGCGTACGCGGCGGCCGTCAGGCCAGTCCGAGCCCGGCGTCCGGGGTCCTGCCCGCCTGGGCCTGCTCGATCCGCTTGACCAGCATCACCCCGAACCGCCGGGCGGCGGCCACGTCGGCCGGCCCGCCCTCGGTGGTCACGCTGGCGACGACGGTGCCCGAGCGCAGCACGATGCCGATGCCCTCGCTCTCGCCCAGCTGGCCCTGGAAGGCCTGGCTCTCGCTGCCCAGCACCGGGGAGTCGACCTTGCGGAACGGCCCGGCTCCGTAGGAGGCGTAGGACTCCTTGAGCTTGCCCTTGGCGGCGTCGCGGTTCGGCAGCGTCTCGACGATGAAGCGGGCGACCACGTCCCCCGAGGAGAACCGGACGGAGCCGCTGAGCGGCTTGCCGGTGCACGGCACCGACGCGGTGCAGGTGGTGGCGTGGTCGAGGGTGTCGACCTTGCGCTTCTCCTCCTCCCAGCCCGCCATCGCCTTCGCGTCCGGCAGCACCTGCCCGACGAGCTTGTCGTCCAGCAGCACCGCCTCCAGGTCCGCCCCGGGCGTCGCCGCCCCGGCCGGCGGAGCAGAGGCCCCGGCGCCAGCGCCGCCGCCTCCGGTCGCCGGCGCCGAGGCCGAGCCCGCGGCCGCACCCGCCCCCGTCGCGGCGGCAGACGCGGACGCCGAGGCGGAGACCGAAGCCCCCGCACCGGTCTCACCACCCGCCGGACCCGTCGCACTCGCCACCGCACTCGCCGCCCCCGCCGCACCCTTGGCCGCGTCCGAGCCCGCCGGGGAACTCCCCGCAGAACCCGCCGAGCACCCGGCCAGCACCCCCGTCAGCACCCCGGCCGCCACCGCGGCAGCCACCCTCCGACCAGCCATCCCCATCCCCATCGCCCACTCCTCCGGATGTCCGTGACCCATCAAGATAGCCGCCGCACCCGGCCCGCCCGCGCCCGGGTGCACCCGGGCCGATCAAGGACGGAGCGGGGGCGGGAACGGGCGCGCGGGGGGGCGCGGGGGGGAGCCGAGACACCGCGCCCCCCACCCCCCCGCGCGCGGGGGGGGGGGCGGCCGGGGGGGGGGGGCCCAGACTCGACGCCCCCCCCCCCCCCCCCCGGAACTGCCGGGACTACCTGAACTGCCGGAGGATCAGACCGCCGGGGCCGGGTAGGTCGGGAACTCGACGCCCGAGACGTACTGGACGACCCGGATGACCTGGCAGGAGTAGCCGAACTCGTTGTCGTACCACAGGTAGAGGATCGCGTTGTCGCCCTCGACCTTGGTGGCGCCGGCGTCGACGATCGAGGCGTGGCGCGAGCCGATGAAGTCGCTGGAGACCGCGTCGGGGGAGTCGATGAAGTCGATCTGACGCTTCAGCGGCGAGGTCAGCGAGACGTTGCGCAGGTAGTCGAGGACCTCCTCGCGGTTGGTCTCGCGGGCCAGCTGCAGGTTGAGGATGGCGATCGAGACGTCCGGCACGGGGACGCGGATCGAGCTGCCGGTGATCTTCGCCTGGAGGTCCGGGAGGGCCTTGGCGACGGCCGAGGCGGCGCCGGTCTCGGTGATCACCATGTTGAGCGGTGCCGAGCGGCCGCGACGGTCGGCCTTGTGGTAGTTGTCCAGCAGGTTCTGGTCGTTGGTGAACGAGTGGACGGTCTCCACGTGCCCGCGCAGCACGCCGTACTCGTCGTCCATCGCCTTCAGCGGCGGGACGATGGCGTTGGTGGTGCAGGAGGCGCAGGACAGGATCTGCTCGTCGGGCTTGATCGTGTCGTGGTTGACGCCGTGGACGATGTTCGGGACGTCGCCCTTGCCCGGCGCGGTCAGCACGACCTTGGCGATGCCGGGGCGCAGGTGCTTGGACAGGCCCTCCCGGTCGCGCCAGCGGCCGGTGTTGTCGATCAGGATGGCGTCCTTGATCCCGTACTCCGTGTAGTCGACCTTGGTCGGGTCGTCGGAGTAGATCACGGTGATCTCGTTGCCATTGGCGATGATCTTGTTGTTCGCCTCGTCGACGGTGATCGTGCCCTGGAACTGGCCGTGGATCGAGTCCCGGCGCAGCAGCGAGGCCCGCTTGACCAGGTCGTCGCCGCCGCTGTCGCGCACGACGATGGCCTTCAGGCGCAGGCCGTTGCCGGAGGCCTTCTCGATCAGCAGGCGGGCGACCAGGCGGCCGATCCGGCCGAAGCCGTAGAGGACGACGTCGCGGGCGTCGCGGCGCTCCAGCTTGTTGTCGCCGGTGGCGCCGGAGACGGCCTGGGCGGTGAACTCCTCGACCGACAGGCCGTGGTCGTCGGCCCGGTAGGTCGCGGCGAGCATGCCGATGTCGATCTGCGAGGGGCCGAGATCCAGGGTGGTCAGCGCACTCAGGAAGGGCATCGTCTCGGTGACCGAGAGCTCCTCGCCGGCTATCTGGCGGGCGAAGCGGTGCGTCTTCAGGATGCTGACCACCGACTTGTTCACCAGGGACCTGCTGTGCAGCAGGACGGTCACGTCCCGCTCGCGGTGCAGTCGCCCGATGATCGGGATCATCGACTCCGCGATCTCCTCGCGGTTCTTCCAGTCCGTGAACACGTCGTCGTTGACAGTCACAAGTCCATCTTTCGAGCTGAGGGTGTTGCGCACATGGTAGCTTCGCCCGCCCCCGCCCCTTCCGCCGGTCCCTCCCCCGCCCACTTCGCCCGAGCCCCCGACCTGCACTTTCGCCCGTTCACCCACCCCCGGAGGTGATCACCGCCACCCCGCGGCCCCGCTCGGACCTCACCGCGCGCCACCCGTACCGACAGCCGTGGGTCGAAACGCCAGGTCGGCGAGCAGGCCGTCCAGGACCAGTTCCTCCTCGATGCGCCGGCCGGCCGCGAGCAGTGACGCGCGCAGGGCCTGGTCCCAGGGAGCGTCCGTCGGGGTGCCGGTGAGGGCCGCGGTCGCGGGGTGCGTGTCGAGGGCGGTGCGGTAGTCGGCGGCGGTGTACCGCCACGGGGTCCAGGGGACGTGGGACAGCAGCCGGGTGGCGATGCGCAGGCCGCCCCAGTCGAAGTCCCCGTGGTAGCGCAGCGTCCATCCGGTGTCGGCGTAGAGCCTCAGCAGGCGCAGGGCGGCCGTACTGGGCTGGCCCTGGACGCAGACCAGCGGTGCGCAGTCGGGGCCGAGTCGGTCCGCGGCCGCCAGGACGACGGCCGGGTTCTCGCACACGTACGCCGTGCCGCCGCGGGGCGGGCGAGGGGCGTCGCGGACGAGTTGGCGGAGCGTCAGCACGGCGGGCTGGCCGACCGATCCGAGTGCGGCGAGGGCCCGTCCGGTGGCGGTGTCCCGGTCGCCGGGGAGGTTGAGGGCGATGACCTGCGACGAGAGCTCGTCGAGCAGGAGCCCCGCTGCCGCCCAGGTGTCGCGCCGCGCCTGGGCGCCGTCGCCGGGCGGAGTACCGGTGAGGGCCCGGACGGCGTCCAGCGTGAGGGTGGCCAACGGGCCTTGGTCGAGGGCGTGGGCGTCACCGGTGTGTTCGGCGGCGAAGGTGCTGAGCGAGCGCGGCGGCGATGCCGGCAGGTGCGGCAGCAGGCGGGCCAGATCGGCGAGCAGCGGTGCGGCCTCCTCGGGGCCGCGGGCCAGCCGGCGGACGAGGCCGGTGGCGTGCAGGGAGGCGTACCAGTCGGCGAGTTGGGGGCGGGCGGCCACCACGGACGCGAGTGGGGCGAAGGCGTGCTCCCAGGCCAGGGCGAGCCGGTCGGCCGCTTCCTGTCGGGGTACGACCGGCCCGGTGAGCGCGACGACGGCGGCGGCCAGCCCGTCCGGGCTGGCGCCGCTGGCCCGCAGCACCCGGTCGACGGCGGCGAGGGACACGGAGAGCGAGCGCCCCGGACGCGGCGCGCGGCCCAACAGCCGGGTGACGGCGGCCCGTTCGGCGTCGGCCGCACCGGCCAGGGTGACCGTGCCGTCGAGTGGTCGGGCCGCCTCCATGCGGCGGCGCGCCCGGTCGAGCAGCCAGGTGAGTTCGGGTGCGCCGATCAGGCGCTGGAGCCGGGGCACGTCCATGGTCAGGAGAACACGCCTTCCTGCCGCTGGCCCGGCACCTCCGCGTCGGCCACGCGAGAGCGCCGGCGGCCGTCCCACTCCCAGCGGGTGACCAGGACGGCGGCGATCTCGTCGACCCGGGAGAGCTGGGCGATGGCCAGGCCCGGGACCTCCGGGTAGCAGCCCCATTCGCGCTCGGAGGTCATCACGACGTCCAGGTCGAAGGCGGTGAGCAGGCCGAGCGACTTGGCGCGGGAGTCGTCGTCCACCCCGGCGAACGCCTCGTCCAGGGTGACCAGGCGCGGCGCGTACGGGCTTCCGGCCGAGGCGTAGTGCGAGGAGGCGGCTGCGAACAGCGGGAGCGAGACGGAGAGCACCCGCTCGCCGCCGGAGGCCGGGCCGGTGGCGGACTGCCACTTGCCGTGCTGGTGGCGCTCGATGCCGAACTCGTGCCAGGAGCGGTAGTCCAGGGCCGCGGTGAGGTGCTCCAGCCAGGTCCCGGACGGGTTGTCGGTGCGGGCGCGCTCGATCTGCGCCTGGAGGAAGTCGCCGAGGGCGGCCCGGTCGGCGGCGGTCCAGGCGTCGGAGGACTGGCGCAGGAGGCGGTCACGGGCGGCCGCCAGGCCGCCGGGAGCGTCGCGGGCGGGCCGCCACACCAGCCGGAGCAGCATCCCGGTGCTGGTCGGGCGGTCCTTGAGCTCCCCGTTCATCCGCAGGACCTGGTGCTCGGCGGCGCTGACGAGTTCCTGAAGGGTGCCGGCCACCTCGGTGATCAGGTGGTTCTCCAGGATCTCCTGCTCCCGGGCGGAGAGCAGCCGTTGCCGGTCGGCGACCTCAGAGGCCAGGGCGGCGGCCAGCTCGGGGACGGAGCGTTCGCGGCCCTGGAAGACGATGTCGACGACCAGGCCCTCCTCCAGCATCCGGGCCGCCGCGCTGTGCCCGTGGCGGGCGAGGGCGTCGGAGAGCTCCTTGAGCTCTTCGGTGATCCGGCGCTGAACACGTTCCCAGGCCGGGTCGGCGTCGTCGACGGATTCCAGCTCGCGCTCGACGGCCCGGGCCAGGCGGACGGCCGGCTCGGGGGCCCAGGAGTCGCCGGCGTGCTCCTCGGCGAGGTCGGGCAGGGCGACGACGAGCAACCCGGTGGCGGCGAAGCGGCGCAGTGCGTCGATCGCTTCGGCGCGGGTGCGGGCGGTGTCCTCGATCTCGATGCGGACCCGGGTCCGCAAGGCGTCGGCGGCGGCTTGGCGGCCGGTGGCGGCGTTCTGCTCCCGGCGGGTGGCCCGCTCGCCCTCCTCGCACCCCCGCAACGTCTCGGCCACGTCGGCGAGTTGGCGTTGCAGCTCGGCGACGGCGGCGCCGACGGTGGCGGCGAGCGTCTCGTGGCGCTCCCCCGCCGTGACGGCCTCCCGCGCCGCGTCACGCGAGCGCTCGGCCAGCTCGGCGACGCGCTCGGCGGCCCGGCCGTGGTCGACGGCCTCGGCCGCCAGCGCGGTCCGGGCGGCCCGGGTCTCCCGCACGGCGGGCCAGAGTTCGGCCAGGGTCTCCCGGTAGGAGCCGAGGGCCTCGCGGGCCTGCCGCAGACCCGCACCGGTGGCGGGCAGGCCGAGTTCCCCGGCCAGGTCGTGCAGTTCGGCGGTGGAGTGCTCGGCAGCGGCGGCGGCCGCGGCAGCGATCCGCTCGGATTCCCCGCGGCGCTCGGCGGCGCGCGCGTGCTCACGGTGGGCCGCCGTCGCCACGGCGTGCGCACCGCGCAGGGCGGCGTCGTCCGGCAGGGCCGCCTGCTCGGCCGCCAGGGTGCGGACGTCCGCCTCCACCCGCGCGGAGCGGTCCGCGAGGTCCGCCGACTGCTCCGCGAGTCGGGCGAGGTCCGTCTCGACGACGGCCGTCCTGGCCCGCCGGGCCTGCTCGCGGGCACCTTCGCCGAGGTACTCGGCGGCCGGTTTGGACCAGGCGCCGGCCAGCGAGCCGAGGCGGAACCGCCCGTCCAGGCCGATCCAGCTGCCGGCGTGGGGCAGTTCCTCGCCCACGTGGAGCAGGCCGATGCCGGCGAGGAGTCGATCGACCAGTTCGTCGGGGAGAGCGGCCGCGGCCGGATCGGACCGGTCCACCGCCGGGCGCAGTACGGCGGTGAGCGAGGTGCCGTCCACCGGTGCGCCGGCGGTCGCCAGGATGTCGCCGATGCCTGCCGCGGCCACCGTTCCGTCGGGAGCGACCCAGGCGTCCAGCAACCCCGAGGCCTCCAGGGCGGCTTCCAGTTCGGCGGCCTGAGTGGGCGTCAGATCGTCGGCGACGTCGACCAGCTGCCACAGCGGCGCGCCCGGGCGGCCCTGCCGGGCCTCGCGCGCGCGGGTGTACGGGGCCTGCGGACCGCGCCGGCCACCGCGCCGGAGTTCGGCGAGCTCGCCTTCCAGCCGGTCCCTGCTCTCGTCGACGTCCCGCTGCTGCGACTCCAACGCCGCCCGAAGCCGCGCGAGTTCGGCGCCGACGGTGGAGGCTGCCTGCTGCGCCGCCACCCGGGACGGGTCGGCGCCGGCCAACGTCCCGACCCACTGGTCCAGTTCGTCGAGCATTCCCCCGGGGTCGGCGGGGCGCAGCAGCAGGCATCCGGTGAGGTACGAGCGGACGGCCGCGAGGTAGCCCCGGCCCTCCCGCGCCGTGCTCTCCTCGGCCTCGGCCCGCAGCTCGGCCCGGTGGGCCAGTTCGCCGTCCGCGTCCTCCCGCCGACGGCGGGCCCGGTCCAGCTCCCGGATCGAGTCCTGGGCGGTCGCGAGGTGCTCCTCGACCAGCGCGATCGAGCGCTGGCGGCGGTCGGTGAACTCGGCGGCGTTGTGCTGCGCCGTCCCGGAGACCTCTCCCTCGACGAGGGGGCGGACAGCCCGCTCCGCGTGCTCCCGTTCCAGCCCGGCCGTGCTCGCCGCGGCCAGGGCCTGGTCCAGTACGACGCCCTGAGCACGCTCGGCGGCCTCCGCACGGGACCGCGCACCGCCCAACCGGGCGGCGCACCGCGTCAGTTCCTCCTCGGCCCGCAGCCGGTCGGCCTCGGCGCGTTCGGCGTCCCGCGCGGTGCGCCCGGCCAGGGCGGCGGCCTGCTCCAGTTCGCGGGCGCTGCGCATCTCCGGACCGGCCCGCAGGGCCTCGTCCCTGGCCCGCAGACCGGTGCGCCGGCGGTCCAGCTCCTCCAACCGGGTCTCGGCCTCGGCGAGTGCGGTGCCGGCCGCCTCGAAATCCTGTTCGGCGGTGTTGAGTTCGGCCCGCAGCGCCTCGTAGCGGGAGTGCTGCGTGCGGGGGGCGCGGGCCTTGCGCCGGGCCGCCACCCGGGCGTAGCGGCGGTAGTGCTGGAGGAAGGAGCCCGCCGCGCGCTCGGCGGCGGCCATCACCGCCAGCTGCTCCTTCTCCTCGTCCAGTGAACGGAACGCCTCCGCGACGTCGGCGACCACGGCCTGGTCCATCGGCGGCAGCGATTCGGTCAGGGCCCGGGAGAGCGTCCTCTCGCTGGGCCGCTTCGACAGCTGCGGCTGGCGCAGTTGTACCAGCAGGTCGACCAGGGCCGAATACCGCTGCTCGCCGAGGCCGAACAGCGCCTCGTCCACCGCGCGCCGGTACGCCCGCGCCGAGTCGTACAGCAGGCCCCGGCCGTCCAACGCCTCGGCCAGCCGGTCACGGCCGATCGCGGCGCCGGTCGAATCCACCAGCCGCAGCTCCGGACCGATCCGCCGGTCGGTGACGAAGTACCAGTGGCGGGCGATGCCCCGGCCGCTGACCGCCTTGAGTCCGCAGCCGAGCGTGGTGTAGTGCGCGGTGCCGTCCTGGTCCAGGCGGCCGAACTCGATCCAGGTGTAACCGAGCCGCTCGGGGTGCGGGTGCTCGCCGCCGAGCAACAGGTTCCACTCCATCCGCTTCTTCGGGTCGGCGTCCGGCTCCACCCGGTGCGGGGAGAGGTCGCCGTCCAGCAGGAAGGGCAGGGTCAGGGCGAGCACCTTGGACTTGCCGGTGCCGTTGTTGCCGCGGAAGAGCAGTCGGCCGTCGCGGAAGTGGAACTCCTCGACGTCGTAGTAGAAGAGGTCGACCAGCCCGACCCTCAGCGGCTGCCAGCGCGTACGGGTGGGCAGGGGCAGGGGCAGCCGCGTCCTGGCGGTGGTGTTCATCGGGTCCTCGCGCCCTTCGTGCGGCCGGCAGCCGTCTTCGTGTTCTTCTTCGGATTCTTCCGGGGCGCACTCTGGCCCGGTTCCAGCAGGACGGTCTCACCGACCCGGTAGCGGTCCAACGCCGGCCTCGGCCGCACCAGGGCGGCGCCGTCCGAGGCCACCGCGCGATCCAGCAGCCCGAGCGCGGTCAGCCGGTCCACGGCCTGCTCGGCCAACTCCACCTCGGCACCGGGAGCGGTGGCGCTCCGCCGCCAGAACCCGGCGTGCTCCAGGGCCCAGCCGGCCACCTGCCGGTGCACGTCGGCCAGCGGGACGGTGCCGCCCCGTCCGGCGAGGTACTCGGCCACCAGCAGCGCCACGTGGCCGTCGGTGCCGGACTCCGGCATCCGCAGGTCCGTCAGATCGTCGTCCGGGTCCACCATCGCCAGGCCTTCCGCCCTCACCTCCGCGACCAGGCCGGTGAGTTCGGCGACGCGCCGGGTCAGCGCGCCGCGTTGGGAGGTGAGGTAGGCGCTCTCGCTCTCGGTCAGTCCGTCCAGGTAGAGCACCGGATCGTCCAGCAGCCGACGGGAGAGGGTGTGCCGCAGCGCCCGGTTGCGCAGTTCGTCGCTGTCCGGCAGCACTTCGGCGTTGAGTTCGGCGAGCCGCTCCTCGAAGCCGTCCGCGCGCACCGTGCTCGGGCCCCGCCGGGAGACGAGCAGGACGGCCAGCACCCGGCGGTCCACGTCGTACAGGGCGTCCCCGGCCGACTTCAGGAAGGCATCCTCGTCGCCGGCCACCTTGGCGAGCACGCCCCATTCCAGCAACAGCCGGACCACCGCCACCAGATCGGTGCGCTGCTCCCGGTCGGCGAGGGTGAATTCCACCCCGGCCGCGTCGAGCGCCGGATCGGCCGCCGCGAGCACCACCTGCTCCGCCAAGCGGCCCAGCGCGATCTGCTGCTCGGCGCGTTCCAGCACCGCCAGGCACAGACAGACCAGGACGTAGCGGCGCCGCGAGAACGGCAGGCCGGTGCGCTGGTCGCGGGCCGGATGCGTGGGATCGTCGGGCCGGCCCGGAATGCGGCGCAACCGGACCACCTCCGAGTCCACCGACAGCGCCCAGCCGGTGTTCCGGTCGAACCAGGTGCGCAGCTCCGTCGCGTACTGCCGCACGAGGCGGAACTCGTCGGCGTGGGACCCACCCGCCCGCAGCAGCGGACGACGCAGCAGCGCCCGGGCGGCTCGACGGACCTCCGCGGAACGCTGCGCGGCGAGCACGTCGCCCAGGCGGTCGTCACTCACGGTCGGCCCCCACGGGATCGTTCTCGTTCGCCAGGTCGATGATCTCGACCAGATGTTCCGGGCCCCACAGCACGCCGTCGAGGGTGCGGATCTCGGCGATCCCGCCGCCGCGAAGCCTCGTCAGCCTGATCTCCATCGTCCCGTCGTTGGTGGTGGCCGCGATCGAATCCGCGCCCGGACGCCAGGCGGACAACGCGTCGCCGAGGAGCAGCAGGAACAGCCGGAAGGCCTCCCGGTCCAGTTCGTCCAGCTCGCTGAGCCGCACCTCGCCCCGGGTGGCCAGCCGGGCCCGGACCGCCGCCGTCTGCTCGGCCTGCTTGCGGGCCAGCTCGGCCAGGTACGCCTTCGCCTCGCCACGGTCCTGCACGGACCGCGACCGGCCGCGCCGCTCGTACGAACCGGTGCGGCGCAACTGCGGACTGATCCGCACGCCCGCCGCGTCGTACCAGGACGCGGAGGCGGGCACCGGCTCGGTGTCCCGTTCGGCCAGCGATTCCTGATCGATCGTCAGATGCCTCGCCGAGTACAGTCCGAACGCCGAGCGCCACAGCCGGTGCCGGGAGTCGTCGTCGGGCGCCTCGGCGAACCACCGGGCGAGTTCGCGGAAGTCCGCCGAGCGATCCGATCGGCCCGCCCTGCGCTCGTTCAACGCCTGGACCACGCTGAGCAGTTGGGGAATCGCCTGGCGGGCGGCGGAGCGCAGCAGCTTGGCCTGCGAACTGCGGCCCGGCACGCTGAGGAACCAGGCCCGCAATCCGTCCCAGCGGCCGGTCCAGCGCCGCTCCCCCGCCGCCAGCGCCTCGGCGGCCAGGTCCGGAGCGGCGTCGGCGGCCTCACGCTCGACGGCCAGGCGCAGCAGCGGCCCGATCCGCCCGTCCTGGGACGCGCCGAGGTGCTCCAGCAGCCCCGCGATCTCGGCGCCCCGGGTCACCAGGTCCTCGATGAACCGCTCCAGGTAGTCGATCAACCGCTGTTTGTAGGCGAGGAACACCTCGACCTCGGCCTCGTGCAGGTCGACCGTCCGCTGGAGCGAGCTCATGAACGCGCGGGCGTTCTCGGCCAGCCCCGAGAAGCGGTCCACCAGGGCGAGGAGCGCGAGGTGCGTCACCGCCGGGTCCGGTTCGTCCCGGTCGGCCAGCGCCAACAGCGCCCGCAGGTGCACGGCGATGTCGGCGAGGGCGACCGCCTGCAACTCGCCCCGCCGGCCGAGCGCAGCGTCGTACGCCGCCAGCGCCTCCTCCGCGGCCTCTCCCGCGCGGGTGAGCTGGTAGATGTACCGGGAGCGGTAGAAGTCCTCCAGGGCCGTGACCCGGCCGGTGTCGGGATCGGGCCGCAGGTTCCCCCACTTGGCCAGTCGTTCCAGCGCGGTGGCCACCGCCTCCACCGACGGTCGCCCCTCCGGCGGGAGGCCCAGGTGGACGTCCTCCGGGCGCAGGTGGACGGTGAACTCCTGCTTGGCCCGGACGAACACCCCCATCACCTGCCGGTAGAGCTCGCGGCCCTCGGTGGCGAGATGCGCGAACGGCCGGTATCGCTCGTCGGCTCGGTCGGTGTCGCCGACCGGCGGGCCCGCACTCGGGTCGTCGACGCTGGTCATGGGCGTCATTGTGCCGGACGGCCGTACCCGCCCGAACCAATTCGGCGGATCCGGGCACATCCGGCGGCCGGATTTGCCGGGGGTGCGGGGTGGTGGGGTAATGGAAGCGACCTGTGCTTGAGCGTTCCGCGAACGACCCGGGAGCAGCCATGACAGACGGTCCCGAGCCCGTCAGTGCCGAGGCCCTGCGCGCCGTGCAGGAGGAGCTGGCCGAGCTGCGCGCCGAGCGGGCGAAAGTGGTGGGGACGCTGCGCGGGGAGGACGTGGGCGACCGGGCGGATGCGGCGGACGAGTTGCAGCGGGCCGACGACGTCGCCCGGCTGGACGAGCGGATCGCCGAGCTGGAGGCCCGGGTCCGCGAGGGGGCCGCCGCCGGGCCGCCGTCCACGGAGGTGGTGGGGGTGGGCTCCACGGTCACCGTGCGGTTCGCGGACGGGGTGGAGGAGACCGTCGAGGTGGCGGAGCTCGCCGAGGTGCGGGAGGAGACCCTGGTGACCGCCGACAGCCCGCTCGGGCGGGCGCTGCTCGGGCGGCACGCCGGGGAGACCGTGAACTACGAGGCGCCGAACGGCGCGGCGAGCGCGGTCGTGCTGTCGGTCGGCGGACGGCGGGCTTCGTGAGCTCCCCCGACGACCGCGCGCAGGACGACCCCCAGCAGGAGCCCGCCCGGGACGAGCCGGCCGTGGGCCCCGACCCCGTCGGGCCGCCGCGGTTCGCGCCGTACCACCACCCGGCCGCCGGCTGGGGTGCCGCGAAGAGCGTGACCCGCTTCCTGGTCAAGGAGGGCGCGTACGTGGACGGGCCCCGGGCGATCATGCGGATGAACCACGAGAGCGGCGGCTTCGACTGCCCCGGGTGCGCCTGGCCGGACGACACCAAGGGCCTGCACCTGGACATCTGCGAGAACGGCATCAAGCACGTCACCTGGGAGATGACCCGCAAGCGGGTCGGCCGCGACTTCTTCGCCGCCCACTCGGTGACCGAGCTGTCCGGGTGGAGCGACTTCGCGCTGGAGGACCAGGGCCGCCTCACCGGGCCGATGGTGTACGACGCCGGCTCGGACCACTACGTCCCGATCAGCTGGAAGGACGCCTTCGAGCTGGTCGGCCGCACCCTGCGCGAGCTGGACGACCCGAACCGGGCCGCCTTCTACACCTCCGGCCGGCTCGGCAACGAGGCCACCTTCCTCTACCAGCTGATGGCCCGCGAACTGGGCACCAACAACCTGCCGGACTGCTCCAACATGTGCCACGAGGCCAGCGGACGCGCCCTCCAGGCCTCGCTGGGCACCGGGAAGGGCACGGTCGACCTCAAGGACTGGGAGGTCACCGACGCGCTGTTCATCATGGGCGTCAACGCCGCCTCCAACGCGCCCCGGATGCTCACCGCCCTCGCCGACGCGCACCGCCGCGGCGCGCAGATCGTGCACATCAACCCGCTGATCGAGGCGGCCGCCACCCGCACCATCGTCCCGCACGACTTCGTGGACATGGCGCTGTTCAAGTCCACGAAGACCAGCACGCTGAACCTCCAGCCGCGCATCGGCGGCGACATGGCACTGGTGCGCGGCATGGCCAAGGCGATCCTGGAGCAGGCCACGGCCGACCCCCAGGCCCTGGACCGGCAGTTCATCGAGCGCCACACCACCGGGTTCGAGGCCTACCGCGCGCTGTGCGGGGCCACGCCCTGGGAGGAGATCGAGCGGCAGAGCGGGCTCGGCCGGGCCGAGGTCCTCAAGGCCGCCCGGGTCTACCGCGACGCCGACCGCTCCATCGTCAGCTGGTGCCTGGGCGTCACCCAGCACGAGCACGGCGTGGACACCGTGCGGGAGATCGTCAACCTCCTGCTGCTGCGCGGCAACCTGGGCCGCGAGGGCGCCGGCCCGTCGCCGGTGCGCGGGCACAGCAACGTCCAGGGCAACCGCACCTGCGGCATCGACCACCGCCCCTCACCCGAGTTCCTGGACCGCCTCGCCGAGGCCTGCGGGATCGACCCGCCGCGCGCGCACGGCCTGGACACCGTCTCCGCCGTCGAGGCGATGCGGCGCGGCGAGGTGACGGTCTTCGTCGCCATGGGCGGCAACTTCGCGCTCGCCGCGCCCGACACGCCTTACACCTACGAGGCGCTGCGCGGCTGCGAGTTGACCGTCCAGGTGAGCACCAAGCTGAACCGCAGCCACCTGGTGCACGGCCGCCGGGCGCTGATCCTGCCGTGCCTGGGCCGCACCGAGAAGGACCACCAGCGCGGCGGGGTGCAGAGCACCTCGGTCGAGGACTCGATGAGCATGGTGCACCTGTCCGTCGGCATGAAGCGCCCGGCCTCCCCGCACCTGCTGTCCGAGCCCGCCATCGTCGCCGGGATGGCCCGCGCGGCGCTGCCGGACAGCGGGACACCGTGGGAGTGGTACATCGAGGACTACGACCGCATCCGCGACACCATGTCCCGGGCCCTGGACGGCTTCGAGGACTTCAACCGCCGGGTGCGGCTGCCGCTCGGGTTCCGGATCAAGCAGCCGGCCCGCGAACTGGTCTTCCTCACCCCCTCCGGGCGGGCCGAGTTCTCCACCGCCCCGCTGCCCGACGTCGTTCCCGCCCCGGGCACCCTGGCGCTGGGCACCATGCGCTCCCACGACCAGTGGAACACCACCATCTACTCCGACAACGACCGCTACCGGGGCGTGCGGAACCTGCGCACGCTGGTCTTCCTGAACACCGACGACATGCGCGAGCGCGGCATCGCCGAGCTCGACCCGGTCGACATCACCAGCACCGCGAAGGACGGCAGCACCCGCACGTTGAACGGCTACCTCGCGATCCCGTACGACATCCCGCGCGGCTGCGCGGCGGGCTACATGCCCGAGATGAACGTGCTGTGCGCGATCGGCGACTACAGCACCCAGAGCGACCAGCCGATCATGAAGCACCTCAAGGTCACCGTCACCAAGGCGTAGGAGGCGTAGGGATCAGGCGCGGCGCCTACGCCGACGACTACGTCTACTCCGACGGCTGCGGCGTCCAGCGGTGCAGGCCCTTGCGGTCGTAGTACCGGGTCATCCCGAAGCCGAAGGCCAGGGCGAGCACCACGCCGACCGCGATCATGGTCCAGCCCCGGGCCAGGCCCGCGTCCGCCCGGGCGTCGAAGAACAGGATCGCCCGGATGCCGTCGCTGAGCTGGCGCATCGGCTCGAAGACGCCGAGGAAGCGGTAGAAGCCGGGCACCGCCTGGAGCGGGATGGTCGCCCCCGAGGAGGGCAGCGCCAGCGCGATGAAGACGAACATGGACACCAGCTGCCCGATCCCGCCGAACGCCGCGTTGATCGCCTGGACCCCGAGGCCGACGGCGAGGCTGGCGCAGTAGGCGAAGACCCAGAGCAGCGCCTGGTGCGGGGCGTCCATGCCGAGGACGGTGACCGAGCAGAGCATCACCAGGGTGGTGGTGAGCAGCATGATGCCGGCCGTCATGACCATCTTCAGCAGCAGGGTCTGGGTGCGGGTGATCGGGACGGTCGGGCGCCGGGTGTGCCAGGGGCCGAGCTCGCTGTCGCTGTAGCCGAGCGCGGTGTCGACGCCGTTGTGGATGATGTTGCCGCCGATGAAGCCGGTCAGCACGGCCAGCAGGGTGTAGTAGAAGGCGCTCAGGCCGAGCCCGCTGTGGGTGCCGATCGGGTGGCCGACCCGGGTGGTGACGGCGAGCGGGTCGGCGAGCAGCAGCCGCGCGGTGGCGCTGGTGCCCGTGCCGGAGGCAGTGGGCGGCACGGCCGCGGTCAGCTCCTTGCCGAGCGCCAGCGAGGCCTGGTGGGCGGCGGACTGGGTGATCTGGGAGGCCAGCGAGGAGCCGAGGCTGCCGAGGCCGGGGTTGGTCAGCACCGTCAGGGTGGGCCGTTCGGTGGCCCGGCCGGTGGTCAGTGCCGCCACGTCGGCGGTGAACGCCTGCGGGACGAGCAGCGCGCCGTAGACCTTCCCGGTGGAGAGCAGGTCCATCGCCTCGGCCTGGTCGACCTGGCGCCAGTCGACGGTGCTGCCGGGCGTCCCGGCGACGATCTCCCGGCTGAGCCGCGCGCCCAGGCTCTCCGTCCGGCCCGGCGGCGGCGGGCCCTGATCCGCGTTCACCAGGGCGATCGGGAGCCGGTGCAGGTGCCCGGTCGGGTTGAGGATGCCGCCCATGTAGAGCAGCGAGAGCACCACGGCCAGCAGGCCGCACAGGATGCTCGGAACGAGCCACAGCTTCGCGTGGCGGGCGAGCACGAGGGCCCGCGCCTGCCGGGGACCGTCCTGGGAGCCTGCGGACGCCATGCCACCCCTCGGATTCGGGCGCAACCTGGTGCTGCTGCCGATGCGGTGGGAAGTCGTTCCGTGGCGGCCCGGCGGCAAAACCCCACGTCACCCGATCCGCCCCGCCGCCCACCGCCGCGCCTCGGCCGGGGCGACCGAGGGCAGAAGGTAAAGGTTCTACCAAGTACGCAAGTATCGGCCTCCGCGCGGTCTATGCTTCTGGAGGTTTGAAGAAGGCACCTCGTTCGGTGAGGCTTCTTCACGGACACAGGCCACTGATCCGACGACGTCGAGAGACGCCCAGGGTTAGGACAGATCTTCCCGACCTAAGGGTTGATCCGAAGTGGCTTCCGGCCCGACCGGGCTGGACACGCCGTGGAGTGCCAAAGCTCTGACGAGTTGGGGTGAACCGGCGGTCGCTTCGCGCGCCGGCGAACTCCTTGCCGCGTCGATCACACGCACCACGGGGTGCGTCGACCGGGAGGAGGCGAGAGACATGGATTGCAGTAGTCCGGGCCACAGTTGCCCCTGCCCCCGCTTGTCCTCGCACACTCCCGGCACGCGGTAACGACCCTCCCTGCGCACATCTCTGACGGCTCATCACCTCAACACCCGGCTTCGCCGTGCCCGAACGGGCCCGCACCGCCGGGTGGCGATGCGCCGCGCCCGTCCGCAGGGGGATCGCCGCCGTGCGCCCCCGATCGCCCCGCCTGCCCGGGGCCCACGGGAGGATCGTCATGACCACCAACGCCACGCTCGACTCCAAGGTCCCCGCCCCGCGTTCAGCGGTACTGGACGACGCCCACGTCGGCGACATCAAGGGTGCGCTCGGCACCATCCGGCTCGACGACACCACGCCGCGCCACGGCCTGTCCGCGCGGCTCAAGACCCTGCTGGCGATCGTGGGCCCCGGCCTGATCGTGATGGTCGGCGACAACGACGCGGGCGCCTTCTCGACGTACGGGCAGGC
>NZ_JBHWIO010000106.1:25132-29751 GCF_042732075.1 Kitasatospora sp. NPDC059812 | reverse complement strand
GCCCGCGCCCCGGGCGGGCCCTGGCCCCGCCCCCGGGGGGGGGGCGTGGGTGGGGGTTTCTCCCCCCCCCTGGGTTTTGTCGCACCGCCCGCCGCGGCGGGGGACGCCCGCCTGGTCGCCTATGTCGTACCGGCAGGGATCGACCGCGACCGCTTGCGGGAGCGGGCGTCATCGGTGCTGCCCACGCACATGATCCCTGCCGTGTACGTTCCCTTGGACGACCTGCCGCTGACCCCCAACGGCAAGGTCGACCGCAAGGCCCTGCCCGCCCCGCCGGACGAGCGGGCGGGCACCGGACGCGAGCCCGTGGGGGAGCGCGAGGAACTGCTCTGCGCGGTCTTCGCGGAGGCCCTCGGGCTCGACCGGGTCGGCGCCGACGACGACTTCTTCGAACTCGGCGGCCACTCGCTGTCCGCGACCAGGGTCGCCAACCGGCTGCGTGCCGCGCTCGGCGCGGACGTCCCGGTGCGGGCCCTGTTCGATGCCCGGACGGCCGAGGCGCTGGCCCGCGTCCTCGACCCGGAGTCGGCGGCCGCCGACGCGGCGGAGCCGGCCCCCCGGCGCCCCGCGCTGCGCGCCGTCCCGAACCGGCCGTCCTCGGTGCCGCTCTCGCACGCCCAGGAGCGGCTCTGGTTCCTGGACAAGATGGACGGCCCCACCGGCAGCTACAACATCCCGCTGGCGGTCCGCCTCACCGGCCCGCTGGACGCCGCCGCGCTGGCCGCCGCCGTCCGGGACGTGGTGGCCCGGCACGAGAGCCTGCGCACCGTCTTCGCCGAGGCCGACGGGCTGCCCTCGCAGCTGGTGCTCTCCGCCGAGGAGGCCGAGCAGGCCGGCGCCCCGCTGGTCGTGGTGGACCTCTCCGGGGCGGCGCCGGGCGCGCTGGAGGCGGCGCTGGCCGCCGAGGCCGCCCACCCCTTCGAGCTGTCCGCCCAGGTGCCGCTGCGGGCCCGGCTGTTCACCCTCGGCCGGGACAGCCACGCGCTGGCCCTGACGGTGCACCACATCGCCGCCGACGGCTGGTCGCTCGGCCCGCTCGCCCGCGACCTCTCCGACGCCTACCGGGCCCGGCTGGACGGCGCCGGGCCGCGCTGGGAGCCGCTTCCGGTGCAGTACGCCGACCACGCGCTCTGGCAGCGCGAACTGCTCGGCTCCAAGGACGACCCGGACAGCCTGGCCAGCGCCGAACTCGCGCACTGGCGCGAGGCGCTGGCGGGCATCCCGGAGGAGCTGGACCTGCCCACCGACTTCCCCCGCCCGGCCCGGGCCGGGCACCGCGGCGCCGAGGTCGAGTGCACGGTGCCCGCCGAGACCCACGCCCGGCTCGCCGAACTGGCCCGGCGCGGCGGCGCCAGCCTGTTCATGGCCGTCCAGGCGGGCCTGGCCGCACTGCTCACCCGGCTGGGCGCGGGCACCGACATCCCGCTCGGCAGCCCGGTGGCCGGGCGCACCGACGACGCCGTCCGCGACCTGGTCGGCTTCTTCGTCAACACCGTGGTGCTGCGCACCGACACCTCGGGCGACCCGGCGTTCACCGCCCTGCTCGGGCGGGTCCGGGAGACCGACCTGACCGCCTACGGGCACGCCGAACTGCCGTTCGAGCACCTGGTGGAGGAGCTCAACCCGGTCCGCTCGATGGGCCGGCAGCCGCTCTTCCAGGTGATCCTGGCCTTCGAGAACAGTGCCGACCCGCTGCCCGCGATGCCCGGCCTGAGCGCCGAGGTGCTGCCGATCGGCAGCACGACGGCCAAGTTCGACCTGTCCTTCCAGGTACTGGAGCGGACCGGCCCGGACGGCGCCCCGGCCGGACTGGACATCCGCCTGGAGTACCGCGAGGACCTGTTCACCGGGGCGACGGCGGCCCGCCTCGCCCGGGCCCTGGCCACCCTGCTCGACTCCGCCGCCCGCACCCCCGACGCACCGCTCAGCGCCCTCGACCTGCTCACCGCCGAGGAGCGCCGCGTCCTGCTGGAGGAGTGGGCCGGCCCGACCGCCCCGTTCACCCCGGTCACCCTGACCGCCGTGTTCGAGGGCCTGGCGGCCGCCGACCCGGACCACCCCGCGCTGATCGGCCCGGACGGCGTGCCGGCCGGCCCGGCGACGATGCGGCTGTCCTACGCGGCGCTCAACGAGCGGGCCAACCGGCTCGCCCACCTGCTGCTGGAGCGCGGGGTCGGCCCCGGCGACGTGGTCGCGCTGGCGATGCCGCGCTCCGCGCCGCTGGTGATCGCGCTGCTGGCGGTGCTCAAGACCGGCGCCGCCTACCTGCCGGTCGACCCGCAGTACCCGGCCGAGCGGATCGCCTACATGCTCGACGACGCGGCGCCCGCCCAGGTGCTGACCGTCGAGGCGGTCGCCGACCGGATCCCGGGGCTGCCCGAGGGCGTCGTCCCGCTGGTCCTGGACTCCCTGCACACCCGGTCCGACCTGACCGGCCGGCCCGACCGCAACCCCGTCGACGCCGACCGCACCCGGCCGCTCGTCCCGCAGGACGTCGCCTACGTGATCTACACCTCGGGCTCCACCGGCCGCCCCAAGGGCGTCGCGGTGCCGCACCTGGGGGCGGCCAACCTGGCCGCCAACCACCAGGCGCGGATGGGCGCGGGGCCGGACACCCGGGTGCTGCAGTTCGCCTCGTTCAGCTTCGACGCCACCGTCTGGGAGCTCGGCGTCTCGCTGTACTCGGGCGGCACCCTGGTGGTCGCCACCGACGAGAGCCGGGTCTCCGGCGAGGTGCTGGGCGCGCTGCTCGCCGAGCACCAGGTCAACCACGTGGTGCTGCCGCCCACCGTGGTGGCCGGCCTGCCCGAGGACGTGGTGCTGCCCGAGGGCCTGCACCTGCTGGTCGGCGGCGAGGCCTGCCCGGCCGCGCTGGTCGACCGGTTCGCCCCGCTGACCGAGTTCCGCAACGCCTACGGCCCGACCGAGGCCTCGGTCTGCGCCACCTGGAGCGACCCGCTGCGCCCCGGCAGCGGCCGCCCGCCGATCGGCCGTCCGCTGGACAACCACCGGCTGTACGTCCTGGACGACGCCCTCGCGCCCGCGCCGGTCGGCGTCACCGGCGAGCTGTACATCGCCGGCACCGGCCTGGCACACGGCTACCTGCGCCGCCCCGTCACCACCGCCGAGCGCTTCGTCGCCGACCCGTACGGGCCGGCCGGCACCCGGATGTACCGCACCGGCGACCTGGTCCGCTGGCGGGCCGACGGCACGCTCGACTACGTCGGCCGGGTGGACCACCAGGTGAAGCTGCGCGGCTTCCGGATCGAGCTCGGCGAGATCGAGGCCGCGCTGGTGCGCCACCCGGTGGTCGTGCAGGCCGCGGTGCAGGTCGCGCCCTCGCCCACCGGCGTGCCCCAGCTGACCGGGTACGTGGTGCCGCTGCCCGGCGTCGCCGCCGTCGACGTGCCGGTGCTGCGCGCGTTCGTCGCCGAGTCGCTCCCCGCGCACATGGTGCCCGCGACGCTGGTGACGCTGCCCGCGCTGCCGCTGACCGCGAACGGCAAGCTCGACACCCGCGCCCTGCCGGCGCCCGGTGCCGAGCCCGCCGCCGCGCAGGCCCCGGTGCGGCGCCCGGGCACGCCGGCCGAGGAGGTCATCGCCGGGGTCTTCGGCGAGATCCTCGGCCTCGACCAGGTCGGCGCCGACGGGGACTTCTTCGACCTCGGCGGCGACAGCCTGCGCTCGGTGCAGATCGTCAGCCGGGCCGCGAAGGCCGGGCTCACGCTCTCGCTGGCCGACGTCTTCACCCACAAGACGGTGGCGGCCCTCGCCGCCGCCGCCCGGCCCGCCACCGAGCAGCGGCTCCCCGCGACGGTGCTGGAGCCGGTGCTGCCGATCCGGCCGGGCGGCACCGCCGAGCCGCTGTTCTGCGTGCACGGCGGGGTCGGCTTCGGCCTGCCGTACGCGGAGCTGGCCCCGCACCTCGACCCGGCCCGGCCGGTGTACGCGCTGCAGTCCGACGGCGTCGCCGCGCCCGAGGGGGAGTGGGAACGGCCGCAGGGCGTACGGGAACTGGCGGCCACGTACCTGGCTAGGATCCGCCGGGTGCAGCCGCACGGCCCGTACCACCTGCTGGGCTGGTCCTTCGGCGGGCTGGTCGCGCACGAGATGGCGGTGCAGCTCCAGGCGGCGGGCGAGCGGGTGGCCTTCCTGGCGGCGCTGGACGTCTTCCCGGTGCTGCCGGGCGACCACAACCCGACCGACGAGGAGATCCGCGGGGCCTTCCTCGCCCACCACGCCGCCGGGGCGGGCATCGACGACGGGGAGCTGCGCCGGCTGATGGCGGTGATGCGCCACCACACGGACATCGCCCGGGAGTTCACCCCCGGCCGGTTCGACGGCTCGCTGCTGCTGTTCACCGCCGCCGACGAGGTGCAGGGCGCCCCCGCCGCCGAGCTCGCCGACCGCTGGCGCGCGCACCTGACCGGCGCGCTGACGGTGCACGACGTCGCCTGCGGCCACGAGGAGATGCTCGGCCGGGAGGCGGCCGGCCGGATCGGCGCGGTGGCCGACGCCGCGCTGCGCCGGTCCTGAACGACCGGACGGGGGGGGGCCGCCGCCCGCCCCCCCCCCCCCCCCGCCGCCGGCGGGGGCCCCCCGCCGGGGATTCACAAAAA
>NZ_JBHWIO010000106.1:7191-25122 GCF_042732075.1 Kitasatospora sp. NPDC059812 | reverse complement strand
ATATCCGGCCATACGAGATGTGAGTGAGTCTCGTGGGATAGGAGATGTGTATAAGAGACACGCGGGGGAGCCGCCGGCGTGTCGGGGCGAACTGCCCTCGCCCCGACGGGACTTACAGCGAGGGATCCTGCATCAGGATCGCCTGGTAGAGGTGGTGGAGACGACGACTCGGCTTGAGCCCCAACTCGTCGTCGAGCCACTTCCGGGTGCGGTGGAAGATGTCGACGGCCTCCGACTGCCGGCCGCACCGGTAGAGGGCGATCATCAACTGCTCGCTGAACCGCTCGCGTTCCGGGTACTGGGCGAGCAACTGCTTCAGCTCGGCCACCACCGTCCCCGCCTCGCCCGCTTGCAGCTGGGCCGAGATCAGGTCCTCCCGCGCGGTCTTGCGCTGCTCGTCCAGACGCAGCGCTACGGCACGGCACCAGGGCCCGTCGCTCGTGTCGAGCAGGGCCGGTCCGCGCCACATCCCGAGCGACTTGCGGAGCGTGTCCATCGCTTCGTACGGCCGGTCGCTGACCAGCCCCGCGCCTTTCTCCGCCGTCCGCAGGAACCGGTACGCGTCGACCGCGTCCTCCGAGACGTTGAGCATGTAACCGTTGTCAACCGTGCGGATGAGTTCCTGGTCCGGCCCCTCCAGACCAAGTTCCGCCAACGATTTGCGCATGCGTTTGACATTGGCCTGCAAGGCGTTGCGCGCGTTCTTGAGCGGCGCTTCCCCCCACAGCTCGTCGATCAGTTCGTCGAACGCGACCACCTGGCCGGCGTTGAGCGCCAGCATGGTGAGCATCACGCGATTCTTCTTCGCCCGTAGACCTACGGTGCGCTGACCGTCGCCGATCAATAGTGGGCCTAATATGGAGATGTACACCAAATTCCCCGTCCCTAGCGGTGAACTCCAGCCACAAGCTTTTCTCCTGTGACCTCGGCCCGGCCACCGTCAACAGTGGTCGACGTGTTTGGGGTGGCCTGACAAAGGGGAAAAGCCTGGGTATCATTCGCGCTGGTCAAGTATCGGACACGCCTGGGTCGTCCGGCCATGTACCTTCGTACATGAGTTGATGAACCTGCGCCACCAACCCCACCTGAAGCCGCGACTCCACTCCCAGTTTCGCCAGGATGTTGGCGACATGCGCCTTCACCGTGCGCTCTGTGACGTGCAGTCGGGCGGCGATGCCGCGGTTGGAGTGTCCGGCACCGATCAGGTCGAAGACCTGCCGTTCCCGTCCGGACAACGTCCCGACCCGGGTGAGTTCGTTGCGCCAGCGCGCCGAGGCGAGGCTGCCGTCACTGTGCATGGCCACCCCCCTGACCGCCCCCTGCTTCCCCGTGGCGCGTCCACCGGCAGTTGCGCCCCCCCGTCACCGGGAAGGTCGTTCACGTGCCGACGAACGCGCATGCGATTCTACAACTCCCGTAACAAACCACCACGGGACAGTCGGCGTCAAACCCCTTGTCACGACTGGTTGTGGCCAGGTGCCTGCACGAAACGCACACGAAAAGGACCGGGGAGGGGCTAAGCCCTTCCCCGGCCGTCGAGTTGGACGGGTCCCGTGTTACGGGAGGGTCGTGCGTGCCGCCGAGGCCGCCGCCGCGGCGGCCACGATGGCCGGCATCCGCGGGGTCCGGGTCGTGGTCTGGCGCGCGAGCCGCGAGGGCCAGAAGGTCTTCCAGCCGAGCAGGGTGACCACGGCCGGCAGGACGACGATCCGGATCACCGTCGCGTCGAGCAGCACCGCGCAGGCCATGCCCACCCCCATCTGCTTCATCTCGATGAAGTTCAGCGAGGCCAGCAGGGCGAACACGCAGACCATCACCACCGCGGCGCTGGTCACCACGCCGGCCGTGCGGGTGATGCCCTGCTCGACCGCCTCCTTGACGGAGAGCCCGCCGCGCGCCGCCTCCCGGATCCGGCTGACCACGAAGACGTGGTAGTCCATCGACAGGCCGAGCAGGATCACGAAGAGCATCAGCGGCAGCCAGGCCACCACCCGGCCGGTGGACTCGAAGTGCAGCAGGTCCTCCGCCCAGGTGTGCTGGAAGATCAGCGCGAGCAGGCCGAAGGAGGCCGCTGCGGACAGCACGTTGAGCACCACGGTGATCAGCGCGAGCACCACCGAGCGGAACGCGGCGGTCATCACCAGGAAGGTCAGCACCAGGGCCACTCCGAGCACCCAGGGCATCTTGTGCATGACGTTCGCCCGGTAGTCGACGTCGAACGCGACGTCGCTGCCGCCGACCGCGAACTCGGCGCCCGCGACCGTGCCGAGGGTCTGCGGGGCGAGATCCTGGCGCAGCCGGGCCAGCGAGGCGCGGGCCTGCGGGGAGCCGCTGTCGAAGTGGGTGCCGATCGCGATGGTGGCGACCGTGCCGTCGGGGGAGGTGCGGACGACCGGCGCCGGGTTGTGCACGAAGAGGTCGTCCTGCGAGGCGCGTTCGACCAGCGACTCCACCGCGGTGCCCAACTGCGCCGTCCGGTCGGCCGGGACCTTCACCGCGACGGTGTGGGTGTCGGCCTGGCTCGGGAAGGAGTGGGTCAGCCGCTCGTTGGCCTGCATCGCCGGGATCGACCGGGGCAGGTCGTCGATCCCGGTGGCCTTGAGCTTCAGGCCGAGGGCGGGCAGCGCGAGGACGAGCAGCGCGCCGACCGAGACCACCAGCGCGATCACCGGGTGGCGCAGGGCGGGCTTGAGCATGGTCGACCACAGCCGCGGCTTGACCCCGCCCTTCTGGGTGAGCCGCCACACCAGCGGGACCCGCGGCGCGTCCAGGTAGCGGCCGAACCGGGACAGCATGGCCGGCAGCACGGTCAGCGAGGAGGTGATCGCGATGGCGACCACCAGCACCGCGCCGGTGGCCATCGACTCGAAGGCGATGTGCCCGGCGAGGTAGAGCGCCCCCATCGAGATCATGACGACCACGCCGGACACCAGCACCGAGTGCCCGGAGGTGGCGGCCGCGATCTCGATGGCGTCGATGTTGTTGGCGCCCAACGCCCGCTCCTCGCGCTGGCGTTTGAGGTAGAACAGCGAGTAGTCGACCCCGATGGCCATGCCCATCAGCACGATGACGTGCGTCACCGGCCCCGGATCGGGCACCAGTTGGGAGGCCACCCCCCACAGGCCGAGCCCGGCGAGCACCGAGGACAGGCCGAGGACGACCGGGACGCTCGCGGCGACGATCGCGCCGAACACGAAGACCATCACGAGCAGCGTCACCGGCAGGCTCAGCACGGTCGCCTTGCCGAGGTCCTTGCTCAGCATCTCGTTGAGCCCGGCCTTGATCGAGCCGGCGCCGACGAGTTCCATCCGCAGCTCGGTGTGCGACGCGTGGGTCCTCGCCACGGTGTCGATGAGCGGCTGCACCCGGTCGGCGGAGGTCTCCGGATCGCCGTCGAGGGTCACCGGGACGAGCAGGGCCGAGCCGTCCGGCGCGGGCACCGGGGCGTCGATCGAGCTGATGCCGGGGAGGGCCTTCAGGTCGCGGGTGGCGTCCGAGGCCGCGGACTGCGCCTGGACGGGGTCGAGCCGGCCGCCGCCCCACGGGGTGATGAGGACGTTCTCCACCGCGCGCTCCTGGAGGCCGCCGCTGCGGGCGATCGCGGCCGCCCGGCCGGACTGGCCGATGGCGAGGTCGGAGGTGGTGGCCTGCCGGGTGCCCGTGACGCCGCCGACCACGAGGGCCGCCACGACGAACGCCACCCAGAGCGCGATCGCCCACCAGGGGTGGACGGCGCTCCACCGAGCGGCCCTGGTGATCACGTTCCTGCCTTCCACGATCACGTTCCCCTCCTCAAAAGAAATGCCCGGATCAAGACACGGGCCTGACTTATGAGTCCGGCCGGTGCGGTGCGGCGTTCGCCTGCATCACTGAATCTAGTGACGCTTCGACGCATGATCACGGGTACAACTTCGACGATTGGAGGGGGAGTTTCTTCTACTTGACAGCCGACCCGAGAGGGCTGCCGCCGGATTCCCCGGGCGGAATTTGATACCACATCCGCCGGGACACGTTAAAGGGCCCGTCGCCGATCAGTGCGACGGACCCCGCGTATTCCTCGGGCAGCGGCAGGTCGGTGACTCTCCACGGACCGGGCAACGGACCGGAGCGTGCGTACACGGTGGCTTCCGGTCCTTCGTGGGCGACCGGGATCCCCATGCCCTGGGTGAGTCTGGCGCCCGAGGCCTTCACGCACGCCTCCTTCCTGGTCCACAGCCGGGTGAAGGCGTCGGGCCCGCCCCGGGCGACCAGCTCCCGTTCGTCCGGGGGGAAGAAGCGACCGGCCAGCCGGGTGGTGTCCAGCTCGGCGCGGGCCAGCTCGACATCCACGCCGACCGGCCGTGATGCCAGGGCGAGCAGGGCGATCTCGCCCGAGTGGGACAGGTTGAAGTGCAGGCCCGGCGCGTCCTCGACGGCCGGCTTCCCCCACGGGCCGCGGCTGAAGTGCAGCCCGGCCGGGGGGCGGCCGAGGCGCTCGCCGAGGACGATCCGGGTGGCGGCGTGCGCGAGCACGAAGCGGCGCCGCAGTCCGGGCAGCTGTCCGCTCCGGGCGCGCGCCCGCTCCTGCTCGTCGAGCAGTTCCTCCAGGTGCGGCGGGTACCCGTCCGGGGCGTCCTGGGCGGCTTCGCCGTCCGGGCGGTCCGGGTGCTCGCCACCGGTCAGCGGAATCTGCCAGATCTCGACCGTATCCCGACCGACCGGTTGTTCTGTCCCGTTCAGAACCGGCCCACCTTTCCGGTGTGCAGCCCCTGGAACAGATTCAGCTTCTGGATGTTCCGTGTCCCCTCCATGAACTCCACGCCCCGGGCGTCCCGGGCGAGTTTGTCGAGGAGCGGGTGGTCCAGCCGGGCGCCGGGCCCGAAGAAACCCAGCGCGCGCATCGTGACGTCCTCGGCGAGTTCGCAGGCGCGGGCCTTCGCCGCCGAGGAGAGGTGCCCGGCGGCCGGCTTGCGGTCCACTGCGAGGGCCGCCCGGTAGGTCAACCGGCGGGCCGCGTCGATCCGCTGGCCGAGCGACTCGAACAGCTCGCGCTCCGCGCCGCGCAGTTCCCGGCGGTTCTCGGCGACGTAGTCGTGGGCGGCCCGGGCGATGCCGAGGGCGATCGCGGCCACACTCGGGCGGAGCTGGTTGAAGACCGAGACGATGCTCCACATGCCCCGCCGGGTCGGCGGCAGGTGGGCGCCGAGCACCCGTTCGGCGGGCACGTGCACCCCGTCGAGGGTGATCCGGGTCAGCTGGACGCCGCGCAGGCCGAGGGTGGGCAGCGGCTCCGCCCGGAAGCCGGGGTCGGAGGTGTCCACCAGGACGGCCAGCACGCCGAGCCGCTCGGTGCCCGCGACCCGCGCGAACACGGCGCCCAGGTCGGCCCGGGCGGCGTTGCCGACGTAGCGCTTCTCGCCGTCCAGGACGTACGAGCCGTCGCCCACCGGGGTCAGCGTGGTGGTCATCTCGCCGATGGCCGAGCCGCGGTCGGGCTCGGTGAGGCCGAAGCAGGTCCAGCGGGGGCGTTCGGCGAGCCGGCCGTACACCCAGTCCTTCTGGGCCTGGCTGCCGAGCACGCTCAGCAGCACCCCGCACATCGAGGCGCCGGGCGCGCCCAGCATCATCCCGGCGTCGCCGCGCGCCAGTTCCTCGCTCACCAGGACCCGTTCCAGGGTGGCCAGGCCGTGCGCGGGGCCGGCACCGGCCTCGGCGGACGCCCGGTCCCACTCCGGCGGCACCTGGTGGCCGGCCAGGAAGCGCACGGCGGGCAGGTCCAGGAAGCGGTGGACGGCCTCCGGGTCCCGGTCGAGGTCGAGCGCGCCCGCCCGCAGGTCTTCGGCCCACCGCCGCACGTGCCGGTGCGTGGTTTCCAGCGGGCCGGGCAGGCTGATCACACGTTCCCCTTCCGGGAGTCGACGTTCTGTGCCGTGTCCCCGGCCGGCCCCGGCCAGCCGCAGTACACGTCGGCGAGGAGCTCGGAGGCGTACGCCGCCCGGCCCGGCCCCTCGGCGGTGAAACCGTACGCCCCGAGCAGCCGCAGCAGTGCGCGGTCGGCCTGGGTGATCTGGGCCTGGAGGCGGGCGAGGGCCGGGCCGTCCAGCGGCCGGGCGGGGGCCGGCGGGGAGTCGTCCGGCCCCTCGGTGAGGTCGTCGAGGACGCCCTCGATCTCCAGGTGGTCGATCAGCACGTCGGCGAGCGCGCCCTTGACCAGCTGTTGCAGCAGCAGCGAGGAACCCTCGACCTGGCGGCCCGCGAGGTAGGCCAGGCAGGCCTCCCGCAGCCGCTCGGACGCGCCGAGCCGCAGCCAGGCGAGGCCGGTGCCCCAGTCGTGGGCGTCGGGGCCGGCGGGCGCCCGGGTGGCGTCGGCGGGGCTCAGGACGGCCAGACCGGGCACCGGGTCCAGGCCCCCATTCCCGTCCTCGTCCCCGTCCTCGTCGTCGCCGAACTCGGCGTACTCGCCGAGGAGTTCACGCGGGACCACGGCGTGCCCGCGCGGGCCGCGCGGTGCCACCCCGGGGGACAGCGCGCGGGAGAGCAGGGTCAGTGCGGGGACGAGGCCGTCGTTGCGCGCGCTCGTCCGGGCCTCCTGCCAGTGCTCGCGCACCTCGGCCGGAACCGTCATCGGACCCCCAACTCCCCCGTGTCGAGTGTGCAGTAGGCCAGGAAGCCGCGCTCCCGGTCGTAGTCGGCCACCACCACCGGGCGGTCCCGGTCGGCGGCGGCGAGCAGGGCGGCCCAGCCGCCGGTGGCGGGCTGTCCGGCCGCCACCTTGGTCCACGGACCGCCGTGTGCCGGAAGTTCAGCACAGCCGTCGGACAGGCCGGAGCCGGTGACCAGCGCGGCCGAGGCGTCCCAGCCGGCGAACAGCCCCGGCTCCGGGAGGCCCTGGGCCGCGCCGCCCAGCGGCGCGTCGCCGCCGTCCCAGTGGATCAGCAGCGCGACCGCGGCGTCCGTGTGGACGGCGCTCTGCCCCGTCGCGGGCAGCGGGAACGGCTGGGTGCCCTGGTCCACGACCAGCAGCAGCAGCCGCGACCAGCCGCACCGCCGGGCGTACTCCACGGCGACCCGCAGCGCGCTGAACGGCGCCAGGACGCCCTGGTCGGACAGGGCGAAGGAGAGCGGCTCGCCCGGCAGCCGCCCCTTCACGCAGGAGGCGACCAGCTCGGCGTGGTCGAAGTCCGGCGCGGAGTAGGCGACCACCACCACCTCGGGGCACTCCTCGGCGGTCAGCGGGCCCAGCGCGTCGAGCGCGCCGTGGGCCAGCTCCACCGAGGTGCGCCGCCCCGAGGCGGCGAACTGCTCGCGGTCGAAGTCCGCGCCGTAGAGCGCCCCGAGCTCGCGGTAGAAGTCCTCCCGCGCGGCCTCCGGCCGGTACGGCGCGCCAGGCCCCGGCGGGGTGTGGGCGCCGGCCCGGATCAGCCGCGGCAGGACCGCCGCCGGGGCCGGGCCGGGCGTGCCGTCCGCGCCGGCCGGGGCCGGACGCCGTACGGGCGCAGTCGCGCGGAACATGCTTAGGCGCTCGCTTCCGCGGCGACGAAGCCGGCCAGCGAGCCCACGGTCTCGAAGTGGGTCATGTCCAGCTCGTCGGCGTCGAACTGCACGTCGAGGATCTCCTCGATGGTGATGAGCAGTTCGAGCGCGCTGCTGGAGTCCAGGCCCAGCTCGTCGAAGAGGCGGACGCCCGGGTCGGCGCCGGAGACGTCCTTGTTGAGGACCTCCGACAGGCCCTTGCGGACGGCGTCGACGTACTTCACGTCGGCCACGGTGTTGGCAGTGTCGCTCATGGTGTTCTCCTCGGGCTGGTCCCGGCCGTGGGTCGGCCGGTCGGTGGTCAGTTCTGGTCGTCGCCGGGGGCCGCGTACAGCCGCTGGCGGCCGAGCATGGCCTCGACGTCGTCGCGCTCCCGGATCAGGTGCGCCCGCCCGTCCAGGACGAGCACCTCCGCCGGGTAGCCGTGGCTGAGGAAGTGCACCGGCGAGGCCGTCGGCCCGTACGCGCCGGAGCGCTGCACCCCGATCAGCTCGCCGGCCCGCAGCGCCGGCATCGGCACCTTCTTGCCGATGACGTCGTTGGGCGTGCAGAGCGGGCCGGTGATGTGCCAGGGCTCGGTGGCCGGCTCGTCCAGCCGCTCCAGCGCGGCCATCGGGAAGTTGCGCTTCACGTACGAGCCGATGCCGACGGCCGCCATGTGGTGGTTGGTGCCGCCGTCGGTGACCGCGAAGTTCTCGCCCATCGAGGTCTTGGTGTAGCGCACCCGGGTCACGTAGGTGCCGGACGCGGCGACCAGGAAGCGGCCCAGCTCCATGATCATCCGGGTCTCCGGGTGCCGGGCGCGGAAGTCCGCGATCAGCGGGTTGAGCCCGGCGGTCAGCTCGGCGACGTCGAGGTCCTTCTCGTTGTCGAAGTAGGCGATGCCGAGGCCGCCGCCGACGTCGACCGTCTCCAGCGGGAAGCCCAGCTCGGTGGAGAGGCGCTCGGCCAGCTCCAGGATCCGCCGGGTGTTCTCGACGACGGACTCCTCGATCAGGATGCGGGTGCCCAGGTACACCTGGACGCCCATCAGCCGGATGTTGGGGTAGCGGCCGGCGAGGTCCTTGCCCTCGGCCAGCAGCAGCTCCTCGTCGGTGCCGAACTGGCGCGGCTTGCCGCCCATGGTCAGGCCCGAACCCTTCACCGAGAAGCGCGGGTTGACCCGCAGCGCGACCCGGGCGGTGATCCCGCGCTCGCGGGCCACCTCGTCGATCAGGTCCAGCTCGCCGATCGACTCGCAGACGATCGCGTGGATGTCCTCGTCCAGGCAGGCCGCCACCTCGCCGCGGCTCTTGCCCGGGCCGAGGAAGATGATGTCGCGCGGCTCGACCCCGGCCCGGCGGGCGGTGACCAGCTCCGTCAGCGAGGACACCTCGGCGCGCGAACCCAGGCTGTGCAGCAGCGCGCAGACGGAGATGTTGGGGTTCGCCTTGAGCGAGTAGAAGACCTCCAGCGCCGGGTGCAGCGCCTCGCGCAGCCCCTGGAAGCGGGTGGTGATCTCCTCGCCGTCGTACAGGTAGAGCGGGGTGCCGAACTCCTCGGCGAGCTCGGTGATCCCGAGGCCCTGCACCTCGAATGCGACGCTCACGGTCAGCTCCGTTCCGGGTAGGCCGCGAGGCGGCGGGTGATGTCGGTGTCGAGCGCCTCGATCTCCTCGTCGGAGGCACCGACGAGCACGCCGTACAGCCGGCCCTCGAAGCCGTCCGCTTCGGTGTCGGCGGCGGTGCCCGCGGCGGCGTTCACCGTGGCGTAGTTGTTCACGAACAGGCCGCGCGGGCGCGGGCCCCGCTCGGTCAGCAGCAGCCCGTCCAGCACCTCGGCCAGTTCGGCGAAGGGCAGCGGGCGGGTCAGCCGCAGCGGGAAGTGCCGGGCGACGGCGACGTCGTCGGCCCCGGCCAGGCCGCCCTCGTGCACCACGTTCTGGTACGTGGACATGTTGTTACGGGCGTTGATCTCGATGACCGGGTACAGGCCCTCGTCCGGGTCGACCATCGCGTCGACGCCGACCACGCCGTAGTAGCCGTCGGCGGCGAGCCGCTCGCCGAGCCGCAGCGCCGTCGCCTCGATCTCGGCGACCTGCCCGTCGGTCAGCCGGGCCGGGATCCGGTGGCCCTTGTGGACGCCGCCCTCGGTCAGCAGCTCCTTGACGAAGTCGAAGTGCGTGGAGCCGTCCCGGCCCACCGTGAACTGGTAGTTGAGGTCGCAGCGCTTGGCGACCCACTCCTCGATCACCAGCGCGGTGCGCGGGGCCCCGCCCGCGGCCTTGGCGGCGCGCTCGGCCTGCTGGACCGCCATCCGGTGCAGCCGGCCCAGCCGGGCCTCGGAGTCCAGCACGACGATGCCCTTGCCGGACACGCCGAACGCGTCCTTCAGCACCACCTTGCGGCCCGCCGCCAGCAGTTCACCGGCCGCGGCCACCGCCTCGGCCAGCTCCTCCAGCGTCTCGCAGGCCCAGCCGCGGGCCTGGCGGATGCCCAGCTCGTCGGAGAGCCGGCGGCTGTACACCTTGCTGTTGACCCGCTTGCAGACCGCGGCGGTCGGCGCGCCCAGCTGCAGCCCGGTGCGCTCGGCCAGCTCCTCCTCGACGGTGGAGATGCCGTGCGCGGTCAGCCGGGCGCCCTCGGCGGCGACGGCGGACAGCGCACGCAGCAGCTCGGGGTCGGCGAGGGCGTCCTCGCTGACGGTGCGCTGCGGGTCCTGGCCGGCCACCACGTGCACGGTGGGCAGCTCCAGGCCGAGGCCCTCCAGGTAGCCGCGGTAGCCCTCGTCCAGGGCGGTCTTCAGCACGACGTGGTCGTCCTTGCCGCCGAGCAGCAGCGCGAACTCGTCCATGCGGTTCACCACCGCACTGCCCGCGTGCGAGGCGACCCGGGGCAGCGCGGGCTCGCCGAGCGCCCAGTGGTTCTCCACCTCGAAGTTGCCCAGGAACACCAGCGGGGTGTCCGCGGACCCGGTCACGGCGCGCTTGAGGCGCGCGCTGAAGCCGGAGGACGGTAGATGCATGTCGACCTCGTCATTTCTCGTGTGCGCTCGGGCGCGGTGCGGCGGGTGCGCAGGTGCTGCGGTGGTGCGGGTGCGCCGGTACTGCGGGGGACGGCCGGTCCCGTGGACGGCCGTCAGTGCTCCAGGACCATCGCGGCGAAGGTCGCCCCGAGCCCCACGCTGGTCATCAGGTAGCGGTCGCCGGGGCGCAGCCGCCCCAGCTCGGTGGCCTTCTGCAGGTTGATGAAGGGGTCGGCGCAGAAGCAGTGCCCGGTCTCGCCGACCAGGTCGAGGAAGACCTTGTCGAGCGGCAGCCCGAGCGTCTTGCAGACGCCGATCCACGACAGCCGGTTGACGTTGTGCGGCAGCACGAGCGCCAGCTCGTCGAGGCCGCAGCCGGCCTCCTCCAGGGCGGCGCCGATCACTTCGCACAGGCCGGGCCCGTACAGGTCCTGGAACTCCTTGGCGGCGGCGTCGCCCATGATGAACTCGTCGCCGAACTGGGTGTGGGTGCGCGTCGCGTAGCCGAGCATCCGGTCGGAGCCGGTGCGGTCCGCGCTCACCAGGAAGGCGACGGTGCCCTCGCCCATGACGGTGACGTCCGGGATGGACTGCGTCTGGGTGGTGCACGCCTTCTCCCCGGCCAGGACCAGGGCGAGCGCGTTCGGGTCCGGGTCGGCGGCCAGTAGGGTGCCCGCCAGGTCCAGCGCGAGCAGCCCGGAGGCGCAGGCGTGGTGCGAGACGACGAAGCCGGCGGCGTGCTCCAGGCCGAGCTCGACCTGGAGCGGTCGGAGCGAGGTCATCGGGTACGGCAGCGGCGACGGCATCGTGCGGGCCTGGAGGACGTATTTGACGCGCTGTTCCTGCCCGCGCAGTTCCACCAGCTTGGTCGCGGCGCGCAGCAGCAGCTCGGTCTCGGTGGCCGCGGGGTCGCGGCACACCTCGGAGAGCCCGTAGAAGCGCTGGTAGCGCCGGAGCTGCACATCCGTCAGCTGGAGTTCCTGTTGGAAGCGCGCGATCGGGATGGTGTCGGGAAGACAGCTGGAGACTGCCGTGATCGACGTCATGCCAACTACAGTCGCCTGGAGCGCTGACGCTTAGCTGACGCTGCGCTGACCGCCGCCGCGCGGTGGCGGGGTGCGCTCCCCGCAGACGCCGGGGAGGTCCGGCCCGGAGGCGTGGTCGACCGTCCCGTACCGCCGGACGGAAACGACCGGAGGGGTGGGCCTTTCGGCACACCCCTCCGGAATCCGATCAGGTCCTACTCGTCGTCGGCCCCGCCGAGGTCACCGAGGTCGCCGAGGTCGGTGCCGTCCGGGGTGCCGCTGATCGCGTACCCCTGGCGGCGCGCCTCGTAGCAGGCCACCGTCGCGGCCGCCGACACGTTCAGCGAGCCGACCCGGCCCAGCTGCGGCACGAACACCACCTGGTCGCAGAGCGCCAGCGCGTCGGGGGTGATCCCGCGGTCCTCGTGCCCCAGCACGAAGGCCACCGCCGGGGTCAGTTCGGCGGCGAACATCGGCACCGCCTCGTCCGCCAGCTCCAGGCCGACCACCTTGAAGCCGTCCGCCTTCGCCGCCGCGACCGCCTCCGCGATCGTCGGGAAGTGCTCCACCTTCAGGTACTTGTCGGTGCCCATCGCGGCCTTCTGCGCGCCCGAGGAGCGCACCGACGGGGTCTCCCCGGCCAGGTACAGCTTCTCGGCGCCCATCGCGGCCCCGGTCCGGACCACCGAGCCGACGTTGAACGGCGACTGCAGGTTCTCCAGGATCATCGCGAGCCGGAACTCGTTGCTGCGCCGCCACGAGCGGTGCAGTCGCTTCAGTTCGGTCCCGCGCAACTGCTTCACGACGACGTTCCCCGTCCACTCTCCGTACCCTCGCCCGGTTCCGGGCGGGGTCGTGCTTCCAGAATCCGGAACCCGTTGACCGACGCGACCCGGGTGGTCGGGTAGCCCTGCTCGTTCAGCCACTTCTGCAGCGAGTCCGAGCCCAGGTGCTTCTGCACCACCAGGAACGCCGAGCCGTCCGGGGTCAGCCGGCCGAGCCAGTGCGTGAGCAGCCGGCGCAGCGCGGCCTTGCCGATCCGGATCGGCGGGTTGGAGTAGATGGTGGCGAACCGCACGTCCTGCGGGACGTCCTCGGGCAGCGCGGCCTGGACGTTGCCCAGCCGCAGTGCCTCGGCGTTCAGCCGCACCAGTTCCAGCGCGCGCTCGTTCACGTCCACCGCCCAGACCGGCAGCCGCCTGCGCCGGCTCGCCCAGGTCAGCGCGATCGGGCCGTAGCCGCAGCCGACGTCCAGGATCGGGCCGCGCACCCGCGGCTGCGGGGCGTGCTCCAGCAGGATCCGGGTGCCCGGGTCGAGCCGGCCGCGCGAGAACACTCCGGTGTCGGTGGTCAGTTCGAGGGTGAGGTCCGGCAGGGAGACCGTGATCGGCCGGCGCTCGCTGGCGACCTCGGGTGCACCGGTGAAGTAGTGCGAGCCGGACATGATTTCCCCGTCGTTCGTAAGGGCCTCGGGGCCACCGGGTGGGTGTGGGTAAGCCCTTGGTACGGCACCGATCGTACCCCCGGTGGCCTGCGGCGCGTTCCGTGCCGGCCGGCGGCCCGGGTGCCGCGGGGCCGCCCCGGCGCGATCGCGCCCGGCCGCCCGGCGACGGATACTGCCAGTACCGCCCCCGCGCCCGTGGGAGCCTCCGGACAGCGCCTCCGAACAGTGAGGACGGACGCCATGCCGCAGAATCACGAGGACTACCTGATCGACGAGGCCGTCGAGACCGTCGAATCCGACGACGAGGCACCCGAGGGCGACGAGTACGACGAGGTGGCCGAACGCCGGGCCGTCGGAGCCGACCCGGCCACCGATGTCGCCGACGCCGCCGAGCAGAGCCGCGTCGTCCAGCTCGACGAGGACGAGTACCGCGAGTAGCCGCCGCCGGGCCCGGTCCGGGGCGCCGTCCGGTGCGCTACAGCGCCCGGCGGCGCTGCAGCCAGGTCATCGCCGCCCAGCCCGGCAGCACCGGCAGGATCAGCGTCAGCAGGCGGTACATCGCCACCGCCGCCAGCGCGCCGCCCTTCTCCATCGACGCGGTCTGCTGCAGCAGCGCGATCAGCGCCCCGTCCACCGCGCCGGCCCCGCCCGGGGTCGGCGCCACGTTGCCCGCCGCGTTGCCCACCAGGAACACCACCGCCACCGAGGCGAAGGACGGCTCCCGGCCGATCGCCCGGGTGCAGCAGTACAGGCAGCCGATCAGGCAGATCGACACCAGCAGCTGCCCGGTCAGCCCCACCGCCAGGCGGGCCGGGCTGCGCAGCAGGTCCAGCAGCCGCGGCAGCACCTCGGTGGTCAGCGGCCGCAGCCGCGCCGCCAGCCAGCGCCGGGCCGGCGGCACCGCCGAGACCACCGCCAGCAGCGCCGCCGCCCCCGCCAGCCCGCCCACCACGGCGGGCAGCGCGTCCAGCTCCGAACCGCCCGGTTGCAGGTCCAGCAGGTAGACGAAGGCGCCCAGCTGGAGCAGGTGCAGCACCAGGCCGATCAACTGCCCCACCCCGACGCTGGACAGCGCCTGCGCGGTCGGGATCCCGGCCCGCTGCAACAGCCGGGTGTTCAACGCGATCCCGCCGACGCCCCCGGGCGACACCAGCTTCACGAACGCCCCGGCCAGCTGCGCCAGCACCGCGTTGCGGAAGTCCAGCCGCTCCGGCACGAACCCGACGAACCCCATCGCCGCCGTCACGTGGCTCAGCGCCGCCGCCAGCAGCGCCAGCGCCAGCCACGCCGGATCGGCGTCGGCCACCGCCGAGATCGGGTTGTCCTCGGCCGCGAACAGCTGCGGGATCAGCAGCCACCCGGCCACCACCCCGCCCACCACCGCCAGCAGGGTCCGCGGCCGCAGCCGCTCCAACCGCACCGGCCGCACCTCCGCCTGCGGCCTGGTCCGCAGCACCTCCGCCCGGATCTCCTCCAGCAGCCCGCCCCCGCCGCCGGTGGCCTCGTCGGGCCCGGGGCCTGCCGGGCCGCCCGTGCGGGCGGCGGCGGTCGGGTGGGCGGCGGTTGGGCGGGCGGTGCGCTTGAGGGCGTGGCGGGTGGTGCGGGCGAGGGCGATGGGCTGGAGGAGGGGGAGGGCGGCCTCGACGGTGTCGGCGCCGAGGACGGTGACGGCGGTGTGGACGGAGCGGGCGGCGCCGGCCCGCAGGGCGAGGGTGGTGAGCAGCTGGGCGATGTCGCAGCGCAGCACGAGTTCGCTGGCCGCGATGTCGCCGTCGGCGAAGTCGACCAGGTGCACCGCGCCGGTCGCGTCCACCAGCAGGGAGGACGGGACGAGCGCCCGGTGGGCGATCTCCCGGCGCTGGAGGCGGGCGAGCTGCCGCCAGGCGTCGGCCAGCAGGTCGTCGGTGACCTCCTCGTCGGGGAGCCGGTCGAGGGCGCGTCCGGGGAGGTGTTCGTAGGCGATGAGGGCGGTGTCCTGGCCGAGGCCGGCGGTGGCGGCGATGCGGCGGGTGCGGACGCCGGCGGCGAGGGCCGCGTAGGTGACGAGCGCCTCGTGTTCGAGGCCGGCGCGGGGGGAGCGCAGGGCCCGGGGGTGGGGGGCGGTGCGCAGCCGCAGGCGACGCCAGGCGCGCTGGACGGCGGCGGCGGTGACGGCTTGCCGGTCGAGGAGCTGGACGTCGAGGTCGGGCCGGTCGTCGGCTTGCCGGACCAGGTAGCGGTCGGGCCCGGCGGGGTGGGCCTCGGCCGGGCGCAGGCCGCTCTCGCGCAGGGCCCGGAGGATCTCGCCGGGCCTGGGCAGCGGGTCGGGGGTGCCGACGGCGTAGAGGGTGCCGTGGGCGCCGGTCCAGCCGATGAGCAGGCCGAGCAGCAGGGCGGTGGGGGTGGCGTACCCGCCGGCGAGTCCGGCGAGGCCGGAGAGGGCGAGGACGGCCCAGGGGGCCCGGTGTTCGCGGTTGCCGGAGGCGGTCATGAAGGCGAGGACGGGCGCGAGGTAGCCGTAGACGGGCTCGGTGTGGCCGAGGGCGCCGCCCGGCAGGGCCTGGGTGAGGGCGGCGAGCAGGGAGGCGGGGGCGACGCCGTCGGCCCACAGGTCGAGGAGCAGGGTGGCGCCGTAGGCGAGGACGGCGGCGAGCAGGCCGTCGGAGACCTGCTGGAGGGCGCGTCGCCGGTCGGGGCCGAGGAGGCGGCGGGCGGCGAGGACGACGGGCACCAGCAGCACGGCGGCGGTGGTGAGGCCGCCGGCGAGGCCGGCGAGCGGCCGGGGCACCAGTTCGGCGGCTTCGGCGACGTCGGCGGCGATGCCGCCGGTGGTGGCCCGGGCGTAGTCGGCGAGCAGCAGGGTGAGGGCGATGGCGATGAGCCCGGTGAGCAGCCGGATCAGGGCGACGGGCTGCCGGACCCGGCCGGGTTCGGACACCGCCCGGGCCGGGCCCCGGCCGGCTCCGGCGCTCGCCGGTATGCCGGTGTCCGCCGGTGCGGGCGTGCCGGCGGTGTCGCCACCGCCGGTGTCGCCGTTCGTTCTCCCCGTCACGATCGCCACGGGTGGCATGCTCCCATGCCTCCCCTGATGGTGGAGCCGGAGCCCGGAAGCCGGCCCGGATCGGGGGAGTTCGGGGACCGGCCCTACGCCTGCCGGGTCGGCACGACGACCGTGTGGCTCAGGTTGACGTGCCGGGGGCGGCTGACGGTGTAGGCGATCAGGTCGGCGAGGTCGTCCGCGGTGAGTGCGGGGATGGCCGCGAACATGCCGCCGAGCTGTTCGCGCAGGGCGGGGTTGTCGATGTGGCCGCCGAGTTCGGTGTCGGTCAGGCCGGGCTCGATGGAGCTGACCCGGACGTCGCGGGGGCTGAGTTCGGAGCGCAGGGCGGCGGACAGCTGGGTGAGCGCGGCCTTAGTGGCGCTGTACACGGCGTAGTTGGGGAAGACGACGCGCGAGGCGATGGAGGAGACGTTGACCAGGTCGGCGGCCCGGCCGTCGGCGGCGGCCGCGGTGAGGTCGTCGGCGAAGGCGCGGATGATCCGCAGGGCGCCGGTGAGGTTGGTGTCGACCATGCGGGTCCACTCGTCGGTCCGGCCGTCGGCGAGGGGGTTGGGCAGCATCACGCCGGCGCTGTTGACCACCAGGTCGACCCGGCCGTAGGCGTCGTGGACGGCCTTGGCGGCGGCGTCGACGGAGGCCTGGTCGGTGATGTCGGCGGTGACGGCGAGGGCCTGGCCGCCGGCGGCGGTGAGCTCGGCCGCGAGGGTGTCGAGCCGGTCGGTGCGGCGGGCGAGCAGGGCGACCCGGGCGCCGTGGGCGGCGAGCAGGCGGGCGGTGGCCGCGCCCATGCCGCTGGCGGCTCCGGTGACGACGGCGGTGCGGGCGGCGAGGGCGGGGTAGCTCATCGGTGGCTCCTGGGCCTGGGAGGGTGGTGGGGCTGACGACGACAACTGTGCGCGGGCGGCGGAGGTTCGCCCAGGGCCGTGTGCGTCCCGGGTGCGGCCTTCCTGGGATGCGCTTTCCCGGGATCCGCGGTCCTGGGTGCGGCAGGACCACCCTGGCGCCGGGAAGGCCGACCGGGCGCGCGGCGTGTCTTGAGGCCGGGGCCGGCCGGGCCGTCACTACCCTGCGGGCATGAGTGCCTGCGAAGACCTCGCCGCGGCCCCCCAGGACATCGAGCCCCTCCCCCCGGCCGACGGCTGCGCCGACTGCCTGGCCCAGGGGCGCCAGGACTGGGTGCACCTGCGGATCTGCCTGGACTGCGGCCACATCGGCTGCTGCGACTTCTCGCCGCAGCGGCACGCCACCGCGCACTTCCACAACACCTCGCATCCGGTGATCCGCTCGTACGAGCGGGGCGAGGACTGGCGCTGGTGCTTCGTCCACGAGGTCATGGGCTGAGGCCCGGGCCGGCCCGGCCCGGGGAAGCCGAGGCCCGTTCCCGGTGGCATCTCCCGGTGGCATCCGGGCGCAACCCCGATAAAATCCGGACATAACGACCGTGCGGCCCCCGGCCCCTCCGGTCGACATCCGTCCGGCCGGTGACCGCCGAAGGGAGGCCGACGATGACCAAGCGAACACCGGGCAGCACCGCCCAGCTCCGCCGGGGCACCCAGGAACTGCTGGAGCGCCGCGGCATGGCGACCGCGCCCACCCGGCTGGTGCCGATGCTGCGCGCCGACGCCATGTCCTCCGCCACCGCCGGGTACGCCGTGCCCGACGCCTTCCGGCACGGTGGCCGCGACCGGGCGGCCTCGGCGGGGCACGCCGCCCCGTCGATGCACGCCGAGCTGAAGGGCCACCGGCACCGCGGCGCGGAGAAGCACTCCGCCCACTGAGCGGATCCGGGTCCGGGGGGGGGGGGGGCCGGGGCGGGCCCCCCCCCCCCCGCGGGGGGGGGGGGGTGGGGGGGGGGGCGGGGGCGGGGGGGGGGGGGGCCGGGGGGGGGGGGGGGGGGGGGGTGGGAG
>NZ_JBHWIO010000106.1:0-7181 GCF_042732075.1 Kitasatospora sp. NPDC059812 | reverse complement strand
GCGCACCCCCCGCGTCCGTCGGCCCCCCCGGCCCCGGGGGGCCCCCCCCCCCCGGCCCCCGCCCCCCCCCCCGCGCGGGGGGGGGGGGCGGGGGGGCCCGCCCCCCCCCCCCGACGCGTGCTCGGAGGGTGTCCGGGGTGGTTCGCGGCCGGTGCTGGGGGGCGCCGGGCGGTTGTCAGTGGGCTGGAGTACCTTCGTGCCGTTCACCAGCACGGGGCGGGACGACGGGGGCGCACCATGACCGACCTGATCACGGAGGAGCCGGTCGAGCTCCAGTTGGAGCGGTACCGGACGGAGCTGACGGGCTACTGCTACCGGATGCTCGGCTCGGTCTTCGAGGCCGAGGACGCGGTGCAGGAGACGATGGTCCGCGCCTGGCGGGGCCACCGCGGCTTCGAGGGCCGCGCCGCGCTGCGCTCCTGGCTGTACCGGATCGCCACCAACGTGTGCCTGGACGCGCTGAACGGCCGCAACAACCGGGCCCGCCCGATGGACCTGGCCGGCCCGGTGACGGTGGCCACCGCGAGCGACACCCAGCTGCCCGAGGTGACGTGGATCGGCCCCGCGCCGGACGGCCGGGTGCTGCCCGAGACGGGCGACCCGGCCGAGGTGGCGGCCCAGCGCGAGTCGGTGAAGCTGGCCTTCGTCGCCGTGCTGCAGCGCCTCGCGCCCCGGCAGCGGGCCGTGCTGATCCTGCGCGAGGTGCTCGGCTGGAAGGCCGCCGAGGTGGCCGAACTGCTCGGCGTCACGGTGGCCTCGGTGAACAGCGCGCTGCAGCGGGCGCGCGCGGTGCTCGCCGGGGACGGCGCCGCCGCCCGCCCGGCCCCCGCCCTGGACGACGACCACCGCGCGCTGCTCGACCGCTACGTCCGCGCCTTCGAGGCGTACGACATGGACGGCCTCGCCGCGCTGCTGCACGAGGACGTCACGCTCAACATGCCGCCGTACGCGATGTGGCTGCGGGGGCAGGGCGAGATCCGGGCCTGGATGCTCGGCCCGGGCCACGGCTGCCGCGGCTCCCGGCTGGTCCCGGTGACGGCCAACGGCGCTCCGGCCTTCGCCCAGTACCGGCCGAGCCCGGCGGGCGGGCACGAGCCGTGGGCGCTGATCGTGCTGGAGGTGTCAGCGGGCCGGATCACCGGGTTCACCAACTTCCTGGACACCGACGTGCTCTTCCCGCTGTTCGGCCTCCCGCCCCGGCTGGCCGCCGAGTAGGCCCTGTTCGGGCCGCCGGAGGTCGAGGGGGTCCACGCCCCCCGGCAGCAGGGCCGCGAGCCCGCTGAACGCGAGCAGCTCCCGCAGCGGGCCGCTCGCGTTCAGCAGCACCACGCCCACCCCGTGCCGAGCGGCGGCGAGCCGCAGCCGGGCGAGGGCGTCGACGACGGCCAGGTCGGGCGCGGTCAGCGCGCCCAGGTCGCAGGTCAGGTTGCAGGTCAGGTTGCAGGTCAGGGCGGGGGTCAGGGCGGGGGCGGTCGGGGGCTTCGGCGTGGTGTCCATGCTGCTTGGACCGGCCCGGCGGCCCGGGCTCATCGGCTCCGGCGGAACTTCTCGCAGCCTCCCGGAGCTCCGCCCTGGCCGAGGAGAGCGTGGGCCTGCGCTCCGCCCGGCGTTGAACCGACGGCCCAGCGCCGAACCGACGGCCCCTGGCGGGTCGGTGGCAGAGTGGGCGGTGCAGAACCACCGTGCCCCAGGAGGATCGCAGTGACGGCTGAGCCCTTGAAGTCCCGTGAGGAATGGTTGGCGTCCCTGCCCAGGATCTACGCGGCGGCGGGCTGCCTGCTGCGGGACGAGTCCGGCCGGATCCTGATCGTGAAGGCCGGGTACCGCGAGTACTGGCAGTTCCCGGGCGGCACGATCGACCTCGGCGAGGGCCCGGTGGAGTGCGCCTCGCGGGAGTTGCTGGAGGAGACCGGCATCGTCAGGGCGACCGGGGACCTACTGGCCATCTCCTGGACCCACCCATCGTCCGAACTCGACCACCCGGCGCAGCACTTGATGTTCGACTTCGGCACCGTCCCGGACGGCACCCCCGTGACCGTCCCGGCCGGTGAACTGGACCGGCACCAGTGGGCCACCGTCGAGGAGGCGCTGGAACTCCTCGGCCCGGCCCGCTCGGTCCGGTTGCGGGCGGCGCTGGAGGCGGCCGCCGACGGCCGGGTGCGGATCGTCAGCACGCCCATCTCCGGCTTCTGAGTCCCGCCCCGGCCCAACCGACCGGCCCCGGGCGGGAGTTCCGCCCGGGGCCGGGCCCGTCTCAGGCCTGCTCGGCGTTCCGGGCGGCGATGATGGCCTTGATAGCCTCGGAGGTGAAGGTCTCCGCCTCGGACTTCTCGACGCCGAGGCCGGCGAGCACGCCCGAGCCGTTCTCCAGCTCCAGCAGGGCGAGCAGGATGTGCTCGGTGCCGACGTAGTTGTGCCCGAGCTTCAGCGCCTCGCGGAAGGTCAGTTCCAGCACCTTCTTGCCCTGCGCGTCGTACGGGATCAGCGCGGGCACCTGCTCGGTGGCGGTCGGCAGGGCGGCGGCGGCCGCCTCCCGGACGGCCTCCGGGGTGATGCCCTGGGCGGCGAGCGCCTTGAGCCCGATGCCCTCCGGTTCGGCGAGCAGGCCGAGCAGGAGGTGTTCGGCGGTGATCTCGGCGTTGCCGGCCGCCCTGGCCTCCTCCTGCGAGGCCATCACGACGCTCCGGGCCCGGTCGGTGAACCGGGCGAAGCCCTGGCTGGGGTCGAGGTCGGTGGGGGTGCCCGGGTCCTTGGGGACGAACCGCTTCTGGGCGGCCTGCTTGCTGACGCCCATGCTGCGGCCGATGTCGGTCCAGGACGCGCCGGAGCGGCGGGCCTGGTCGACGAAGTGGCCGATCAGGTGGTCGGCGAGGTCGTCGAGGTGGTCGGCGGCGATGACCGCGTCGGACAACTGGTCGAGCGCGTCGGGGTGGACCTTCTTGATCGCGGCGATCAGGTCGTCGAGGCGCAGCGGAGTGGTGTTGGGAACGACGGGATTCTCCATGCGTCAACCGTAGGTTGTCGATCCCGGGTCGTCAACCATCGGTTGACGCTACGCGTGAGTAGTCTTCGGCGACCCCTGCGGAACGGAGACGTCCGATGGGCGGGCCGCGGATCCCGGCCCTGCCCGAGGCCGAGCCGCCTCGCGAACTCAACTTCCAGGTGTCCGAGTTGCGGGAGCCGGTCTGGCCCGGAGGCCGCTACGCGGCGGGCAGCAGCCGGGCCCGGACGGCGGCGACCTCGGCAGGGGTGGCCCCGGCGGCGAGCAGGTGGCCCGCCGGGTCGAGGCCCTCCAGCGCGCCCGCCAGGGCGGCTTCGGCGGTGGTGCCGGCCTCGGCGAGCACCGCGTCGATCCGGTGGTACTGGTCCGGCAGGCCCAGCATCCCGTACAGCGGGCGGACGTTGGGGCCGCTGAGCTGGTAGTCCTCGACGATCGCGGCCCGCTCGACGCCGGCCAGGGCGAGCAGCAGCAGGGCCGCCAGGCCGGTGCGGTCGCGGCCGGCGCCGCAGTGCACGACCAGGCCGCCGGGGCGGGCGCCGGCGATGGCGGCGATCAGCGCGGCGGCGGCGTGCGGGCAGTGGTCCAGGTAGGGGCGGAGCGCGAGCGGGGTGCCGTCCAGTCGGCCGTAGGCCTCCCACCAGGCGGGGCCGGCGAGTTCGTCCAGCGGGACGCGGATCAGCTCGACGCCCTCGGGGAGCGGGAGGAGCGGCTTGTACTCCTCGGCGTTGCGCAGGTCGACCACGGTGCGGACACCGTGGTCGAGGAGGGCGTCCCAGCCCTCGGCAGTGAGGCGGTCCAGGTTGTCCGCCCGGACTATCGCCCCGCGGGCGGTCGGCCGGCCGGAGACGGTGGGCAGTCCGCCCAGGTCGCGGACGTTCAGGCAGCCGTCCCACACGAGGGTGCGGTCCTCGGTGGTGGTCAGCGCGTGCGTCCGGCTCATGGGGCCCCGTTTCCTCGACCGGGGGTCCCGTTACCCCCTCGTTATGAAGGACTCCCGGGAGATCCGGATGGTTCCGTGCTGTTCGGATCGCCGACACCCGGCGTTGGGGCCGGTTCGGGCACCGTCCGGGGGCGGTGATGCTCCCCCGGGCGGCAGGTGGATGGCCGGTAGACGGCAGACGAGCTCGGGCGGTGTCAGGCGGCGGTCGGGGCTTCGGTCTCGGCGGCGACCAGCTTCTCCATCGGATCGGCCGCGATCCGACCGAGCATCGCGCCGGCCGCGATCGCGCCGATCATGAACACGGTGGACAGCCAGGCCATGGTCGCCACCGGCAGAGTGAAGGCGCCGACCACCCGGGCGACGCAGTCGGCCAGCAGCGCGGTGCCCCAGACACCCGCGAACACCCGCTCGTGGCGCCGGAAGGCCCGGGAGCCGGCCGCCCGGCCCTCGACCAGCCGCTGCCAGGCGGCGGCTCGGTCGCGCTTGCCCTTGGTGAGGAAGGGCATCAGCACCGGGGTCATCACCGGCCGGCCGACCAGCGCCGAGATCAGGACGGCCAGCGCCACGGTGCCGCTCAGCCCGCCGTCCTTGGCGATCATCAGCCGGGCGTCGCCGGTGACGAAGGTGAGCGCCAGGCCCGCCAGGTTCACGGTCAGCATCAGCGCGGCCCACAGGTTGAGCCTGTGCTCGCGCAGCAGGCCGAGCACGGTCCGGGCGGCCGGGATGGCGCTGCTCCACGCCAGCGCGGCGAACACGCTCAGGTCGCAGACCGAGTGCAGCAGGTAGTAGCCGGCCAGCGGGGCGACCACGTCGATGGCGAGCGGGCGGAGCCCGGAGGCCGACGGGTTCGGGGTCGCGCCGGCCTCGGCGGTGGTCGCGGCGGTGATGGTGACGGTCCGGTTCACGGCGGGTTCCTTCCCTGCTGGTGGCCGCGGGCCGCTGCCCGCGTCGTGCCTCCAGTGTTTCCGTCCGACCCTCCGTCAGAGCAGTGCCGTCCGTTGCGGGATCCGCGTGACAGCTGTCATGGTGCGGGCCGTGACAGCCGCTCCGACCTGCGACTTCTCCCGGCTCGCGGGGTCGCGTTCGCCCGGATGGCCCATGATGTGGCGGGTGCAGAGTGCAGAGCGCCCCGGAGCGGGCACCGGCAGCCCCGTCGGCCGGTCCGGACCAGTCCCTTCCGTCGGCCCGCCAGCGGGTCGGGCCCCCGCTCCCGCCGATCTGACCGAGGCCGTCCGGGCCGCCCAGGCCGGGGACGAGGAGGCGTTCCGGCTGCTGTTCCGGACCGTCCAGCCGGGCCTGCTGCGCTACCTGCGGGTCCTGGTCGGCGGCCGCCCCGAGGACGCCCAGGACGCCGAGGACATCGCCTCCGAGACCTGGCTGCAGATCGCCCGCGACCTGGGCGGATTCTCCGGTGACGGGGACGGCTTCCGCGGCTGGGCCGCCACCGTCGCGCGCCACCGCGCGCTCGACCACCTGCGCGCCCGGCGCCGCCGCCCGGTCGCCGACCTGCCCTTCGAGTACCTGGCCGGGCTGGCCGCCGGGGACGACACCGCGGGCGCCGCGCTGGCCACCGTCGGCACCGCCGACGCGCTGGCGCTGATCTCCCGGCTGCCGCGCGACCAGGCCGAGGCCGTCCTGCTGCGGGTGGTCATGGAGCTGGACGCCGAGAGCGCCGCCCGGGTGCTCGGCAAGCGGGCCGGCAGCGTCCGGATGGCCGCCCACCGGGGGCTGCGGAAACTGGCCACGCTGCTGGAGCAGTCCTTCGCGGCCGGGGTCGGGATCCCCGCCGCGCGCGAGGCCGAACCGGCCGTGCGGCGGCCCGGCCGGCGCCGTACCGAGGGACCTGTCGAGGAACCCGCCGAGGAAACCGCGGGGAAGGCCGCCGGGAAGCCCACGGGGAAACCCGCGGGAAAGCCTGCGGGAAAAAGTTCTCCGCAAGGTGTGACAGAACGCCGGGCCGCGACGCTGAAGGACATGAGATGAGCACCAACCGATCCCGTCGGATCGACCGTGACGCTGCCGAGCATCTGCTCGGCGGTGCCGTGGGCGGCCCGCCGGCCGGGCAGGACGCCTCGCTCACCGGACCGGACGGCGGTCCCGGGCCGCTCGCCCGGATCCTCGCCGCGGCCGCCGCCCCGGCGACGGCCGACGAACTGGCCGGGGAGCAGGCCGCCCTGACCGCGTTCCGGGAGGCGCGTCTCACGCCCGACCCCGTAGTGACCACACCCGTCCGGAGACGATCGATGGCAACCGCCGCGCTGGCCAGGGCCTTCAGCACGAAGGCCACTGCCGCCGTGCTCGGCGCCACCGCGCTGTGCGGGGTCGCGGTCGCCGCCGGTACCGGCAACCTGCCGTCCCCGCTGGGCGGCGGGTCCGGCGCGCCCGAGCACGCGCTCGCCGCCGCGGGCGGGCCCTCCGGCAGTGCGCCCGGCACCGCGTCCGCCGATGCGTCCGCGGATGCGTCGGCCGGTTCGTCCGCCACCTCGCCCGGCAGTGCCGCGCCCGGCACCTCGTCCGTCCGCCCGTCTGGCGGCTCCGCCTCGGGCGGCCCGCAGTTGGTCGGACCGTCCACCGCCGCGAAGCCCGGCACCCCCTCCACCGATACCGACGGCGACGGCGACGCCGAGGGGCACGGCGCCCGGCCGCTCGCGCCCGGACTGGTCGCCCTCTGCCACGGCTTCGCCGACTGGTCGGGCCGGGGCGAGCGGTCACCGGCCACCGAGCCGCGGTTCGGCCCGCTGGTCGCGGCGGCCGGCGGGGCGGAGAAGGTGGCGGACTACTGCGCGCAGGAGCTCGGCGACGAGGACGACGACCGTCCGGGTGCCACCGCACAGCCCCACGAACCCGGCCGGCCCACCCCCGGCCCTGGCGTGGGCAAGGGGAACACCGAGGACGGCCGGGGCAACGGGCAGGACAAGAACAAGGGCAACGGCCAGGACAACGGTCAGGACAAGGGCCAAGAGAAGGGCCAGGACAAGGGCAACGGCGGCAACGGGGCCAAGCCCGGCCGGTCCGGCGTGACCGTCCCGGCGCCGCCGAGCGCGCCGCCCCTGCCCGACGTCCGCCCGAGCAGGACCGACCGGCCCGACCGGCCCGACGACAGCCAGTCGGGCCGGAGATAACCCAGGAACTCCGGGTGGGCGGCGGGCGACTCCCCCCCGGCGCGCCGCCCCCCCCGACCGCACCACCCGCAGTTCCGCACCACCCCCAGTACCGCGCGGCAGGACCACCCGAAGACCC